>CAIJOU010000023.1 GCA_903822375.1 Candidatus Hydrogenedentota bacterium | reverse complement strand
GGGTCCTCGACGCGGACACGGGCGCACTCAAGCAATTCTGCAAGTGGGACGTCTCCCCCGCTAACATGCGCAGCTACGGGCTTATCAAGTTCGTGGACCTGAATAAGGACGGGCTTGAAGACTTCCTGTGCATTGCCAACTTCGCGCAGCACCACGAGGTGCTGCTGAACCATGTCGGCAAGTATGAAAAGGCCTGGGGCTATGGCTGGGGGGAAAGCGTAACCACCGGCAAGGTGGCCACCACCTGGGCCGACCCGCCCGATGTGGACGTGGACGGCGACGGCAAACTGGAAATCGTGCTCTCCATGTACAACTCGGAGAATGAAAACGCCTGGCTGACCCGCATCTACGACGCGGTCACAGGCGCGCTGAAGTACCGCATTCCCGGTATCATTGCCGTGAGCTGCGACCGTCTGGGTGATGACGGCCCCATGAGCGTTCTGTGCAACCTCTCCGCCGACCCGACCCGCACCCAACTGGACGGCGCCTGCCTGTACACGTTCCAGGACGGCAAGCCGGTCGAGCTTTGGCGCGATGCCGCCGCAAAGGCCGTGGAAGCCAAGAACCAGAGGCGCCTGCCGGTCCAGCCGCCCCAGGTGGAGAAAGACGGGGCACGGTTGGCGTTGAAGATGGACGGCACCGACAAGATAGCCTTGGAGCCCTGGACCGTTCCGCCCAAGCCCGCCAAGAGTATCGACTTTTCCGCCGTGCCCGCGCTGGCCGGGCCGCCCCCTCCCCCGTTCTTTGCCGCCGACCTCGACGGCGACGGCATCAATGAACTGGCCCTGTTTCAAGATCCCAAGCTGCGGACCTTCAAGCTGAAGGACAGCACGTTCGAACCGTTCCGCGAATATCTTTCCTCCTGCGAACCGGTTCTTGCCGACCTCAATGGTGACGGCAAAATCGAAGTGGTGACGCTTACGGTATCGCCCGACACGACACCGCTGGTGCGGGCGGTCACCCCGGCGGACAACGATGCAGTACTGTGGGAGTCCCGTTTTCCGGCGCCGACCCGCACGGGCCTGCCCGCGCCGCGCAGGGCCTATATGCGCACCGCACACTTCCTGGGCCGCGAGACCCCCGACCTCTACGTGTGGGCGGGCACGCCGCTGGTGCGCAGCGCGGGTGTCGATGGCCGCACCGGCGCGCTGATTTGGGAAAAGGCGGAACAGACCGGACTCGAACGCTACAATGGCGCAAGCGTGAATCTCGCCTCCGCCTGCGACTATAACGGCGACGGCAAGGAGGACCTGACCTTCACTTGTCCCGATTACTACTGCGTTGCCGACGGCCCGACAGGCAACCTGCTGCTCGGGCCCTTGTTTCCGCCGGACATCTTCAAGCAGCCCAGCCAGGGGCTGTACACCTTCCCGGCGATTCTCGATCGCAAGTCGGAGGTGCCGCTGGTGAGCCTGGTGGACGGCCACTATTTCCAAGCGACAATGACCCTAAAGGCGGAGCCACTCTGGTACAAACTGCCGCCGCCGGGCGAAAACCGCGGTGCCTGCGAGGGATTCCTGCAACTGCCCGACGGCACGTGGCTCATGGGATTTGGCAGGCAAAATGGCAATTTTGCGTGCCTGAACGTCGCCGACGGCAGCGTGCGCTGGGAACTGCCGCTCGATGCGGCGGCGTCCGACGCGATTACTTGTGACATCGACGGCGATGGCAGGCAGGAATTTCTCTTTGGCACAAGCCACGGCGATTTCTACGCCGTGGCCGACGATGCGGGCAAGCCAAAGCTGCTCTGGAAGACGGCTTTGGGCGCGGCCACGGGCGCGCCCATTGCGGCGGACTTCAACGGCGACGGTGCCAGCGAGATTGCCGTGCCTACCGTGGACGGACACGTCACCCTCCTGGGTCCGGCACCCAAGCCAAAGGGAGCCGTTGCGAAAGTGGAACAGGTGAACGGCGCGCCCGCGTTCACGCTCGACGGCAAGCCCTATTGCGGCCTGTCCTACATGACCTACGTCGGCAGCGGCGCGATGGGTGCCGAGGGCAAGCCGCTGCTGGCGCAGTACGTCAAGTCCCTGGCCTCTGCGGATTGCGACCTCTACACTTTTGTCACCGACCTGGGCTGCCTGTACGGCTACAGCACCACCATCTGGCCGGAGAAGGACAAGTGGGACTTCTCCCAGATGGACGCTAACGCGCACATGATTCTGGGAAATGCCGTTCCCGACGCCAAGCTCATGCTGCAACTCTATATCGACGCGCCCAAATGGTGGGCCGAATCGCATCCCGACGATTTGTTGGTACTGTCCAACGGAACCAAAGACTTCGGCGAGAAGCTCTTTGCCCTGCCTCGGCAGGACCTGCTTCCCTCAATGGCCTCCCCCGCATGGCGCGCCGATATGAAGACCGCCGTCGAGAAACTCATTGAGCACGTGGACCAGTCGGATTATGCGGCCCGCGTCATCGGCTACCAGGTGTGCGGCCAGAAGACCGAGGAGTGGTACCACTGGAGCATGAACTGCGACGAGTTGGGCGACTACAGTCCCGCCATGACCGCCGCGTATCGCGCATGGCTGCGCGAGAAGTACAAGACCGACGACGCCCTGCGCGCCGCCTGGGACGCCCCGGCGGCGTCCATCGCGACCGCCGTAATCCCGGACAAGGCCGCACGCTACGGCGACCGCAAGGCCACCTTTCGTGACCCCGTCCATGAAATGTCCGTTATCGACTTCCACCGCTTCTGGTCGGACGTGATGGTCGACACCATTGCGTACTTCGCCAAGGCAATCAAGGACAAGACCCACAACGCCAAGTCGGTCGGTGCGTTCTACGCCTACACCTTTGAATTCGCCGAACTGGCCGAGGATGCGGGGCACCTGTCCCTGCAGCGCCTGCTGCACTGTCCCGACCTGGACTTTGTCATGTCGCCCAGCAGCTACCACGAGCGCAAACTGGACGGCGGGCAAAGCCTGTTCCGCATGCCGGTATTATCCGTTAACCGGCACGGCAAGATGCTCTGGAACGACTTCGATGCGGCCAGTTTCAAGTTCTACGAGAAGGACCAGAAACAGTTCGCGCCGTGGCTCTGGCAGATGGCGGTGACGGACACGCCGGACAAGTTTGTCTACATGATGCGCCGCGAACTGGGCAATGCCCTGGAGAACGGCGTGAACATGGTCTATTTCGACCTGCACGGCGGCTATTACGAGGACCCGACGATTCTGGAAGGCGTCCGCAAGAGCCGCGAACTGCGCAATGCGGCGCTCGGCCGGGACCGCGGCTCCTCTGCGGAAATACTCGTGGTGGTTGACGAGGACTCCATGCATTTCATGGGCTTCCGAAATCCCGTCCTGCGCAGGTTCCTCATCGAACAATTGGCCGAACTGCCCTTCGTGGCGCCTTTCGACAGTGTGCTGTTGTCCGACCTTGCCGAACTGCCCATGGACCGCTACAAGATGGTCCTCTTCGCCAACACCTTCCGCCTGGACGATCAGCAACGCAAAGTCATAACCGACAAGGTGCAGGGCAACGGCAGGCAGGTGCTGTGGCTTTACGCGCCCGGCTATTTCCGTGGCGATCATGCCGCCGCCGACGTGGCGGCCATCTCGGAACTTACAGGCATGCATGTGTCCACGGCGGACCGGCCTGCCGCGCCGACAGCGGCAAAGTTCGACATCAAGGCACTGGCCAGCACGGATGCGGCAGTCCCCGATTTACCCCTGCTCGATGGCGATCAGTTTGTCGTTGATGAGGCGGACGCCGCCATTCTCGCCGCGCGCGCCGACAGCGGCAAAGCTGTCGCGGCCATGAAGGACCACGGTGCTTGGACCTCGATTTACGCGGCCGTCGCGCCGCTGTCGCGGGTGTTTCTGCGTGCCGTTGCCGCGCGCGCGGGAGTGCATCTGTACGGCGACAGCCCGCTCGATGCGGTCTATGCCAACCGTTCCTACCTGACCCTTGTGCCGGGCCCGCAGGCGGGACCGCGCACGTTGAGATTGCCTTTCAAGGCGCGGGTGTGCGATACCTTCACCGGCGAAGTGCTGTGTGAAGCCGGCGACAGCTTCACCACCGATTTCAAGGCTTCCGAATCGCGCATATTCAGTCTGAACGAAACCGTATCAGGAGTGGCGAAATGAAGACATTGTGGATGGTTCCCGTGCTCTTGGGATGCCTGTCGGCCTTGGGCGTGACCGAAACAACCTTTCCCGAACCCGACCAGTTGCCGGCATTGAAGGAACTGCCGGATCCCTTCCTCATGCGCGACGGTCACCGCGTTGCCACGCGCGAAGAGTGGGCACAACGCCGTGGCGAAATCACCGAAATGCTGCTGCACTACGAGTACGGCCACCCACCCCCCGCGCCAACCTCCGTCGCCGTCGAGGAAGAGACCGTTCGCGACGCCTTTGACGGCAAGGCGCAGGTGCATGAATTTGTCCTGCGTATGAACGGCAAGGACGGCTTCTCGATGCACGCCGGTGTGATCATCCCCACCGCGGGCGGTCCGAAGTTTCCCGTCGTTGTCGCCGTAAACCCTGTATACGGTAAGCATGGAGAAAGCACTGCGTTGCAACTCATCGAACGTGGCTACGCCTGTGCCGGATTCGCCTATCACGACGTGGACAACGATAAGGACGACCGCTCTGTCGGCATCTATCCCTTCTATCCCGACTGCGATGGCGGCAGCCTCGTTATGTGGGCCTGGGGCGCCATGCGCGTCGCCGATTATCTGGTCACGCGCAGCGATATCGATGCGGCGCACATGGCTGTGACGGGTCATTCCCGCTGCGGCAAGGCCGCCCTGCTGGCGGGCGCGCTCGACGAGCGATTCACGCTGGTGGTGCCGCATGCCTCGGGCGCGGGCGGCTCGGGCTCGTTCCGCATTCAGCCTAAAGGTGTGGAAACGCTGGACTCTATCACCCTGCCCATGCGTTTTCACTACTGGTTCTCGCCGCATCTGCGGGAGTTTTCGCACAAGGAGGACCGGCTGCCCTTCGACCAGCATTTCCTCAAGGCGCTCGTGGCGCCCCGCGGGCTGTTGAACGTGATCGGGCTGGGCGATGTCTGGGCCAATCCGGAAGGCACCCAGCAGACCCATCTGGCGTCGTTGCCGGTGTTCGAATTCCTGGGCGCAAAGGACAAGGCCGCCCTGTGGTTCCGTGACGGCGGCCACGACGAGGAACCCCGGGACTGGACCGCCCTCCTCGACTATGCAGACTTCGTCTTCTTCGGCAAGCCTCGCGGCGAACAGTTCAACCCGCTGCCGTTCCCCGACGCGCCCAAGGCGTTCTCCTGGAGCGCGCCGTCTCGCTAAGGCCTCCAAATCGAGCATTGTTACTATCGGGAAAGAAGATGCGGGAGTATCCCAATGAAGACCTTTTGGTTCGTCCCAGTACTGTTGGGCTGCATGGCCGCTTGGGCGGCAAACGACACCCAGGCGGCCTTTCCCGAAGCGGACCAGTTTCCGGTGCTGAGGGAACTGCCGGACCCCTTTCTAATGAACGACGGCCACCGCGTTTCCACGCGTGGGGACTGGGCGCAGCGCCGTGCTGAGATTGTTGAATTGCTGCTTCACTATGAGTACGGGCACCTCCCACCCGCGCCCAAATCGGTCACGGTGGAGAACGAGACCGTGCGCGACGCGTTCGACGGCAAGGCGCGGGTCCACGAGTTCGGGCTGCGTGTTGGGGACAAGAATGGGTTCGTGATACATGCCGGGGTCATCGTGCCGACCTCGGGCGGCCCGAGGTTTCCGGTCATTGTGGCCGTCGACCCCGTGTTCCAGCCTCAGGCGGAGGCCACGGCGCGGCAGGTCATTGACCGGGGCTACGCTTTTGCGGGATTCAACTATCTCGAATTGGACCCTGGCAAGGGCGACCGTTCCGTCGGGGTGTTCCCCTTCTATCCCGACTGCGACGGGGGCAGTCTTGCCCTGTGGGCATGGGCCGCGATGCGTGTGGCTGACCATCTGTGCACACGGGACGACATTGATGCATCGCAAATGACCGTGACCGGGCATTCCCGCTGCGGCAAGGCGGCCCTGCTGGCGGGCGCGCTGGACGAACGGTTTGCGTTGGTGGCGCCCCATGCCTCCGGCGCGGGCGGTGCCGGTTCCTTCCGCATCCAGCCCGCCGGTGTCGAGACGCTGTACTCCATTACAAAGCCCGAGCGCTATGCCTGCTGGTTTCATCCGCGACTGCGGGGATTCGCCGGCAAGGAGTATCGGTTGCCCTTCGACCAGCATTTTCTGCAGGCGCTGGTGGCGCCGCGCGCGCTGCTTTCCATGGAGGCACTGGGAGATCAGTGGTCCAATCCACTCGGCACCCAGCAGACCTTTCGCGCCGCACTTCCCGTGTTCAGGTTCTTGGGCGTCGGCAACAAGGCGGCCCTGTGGTTCCGCGAAGGTGGCCACGACATGGTGCCGGAGGATTGGACCGCCCTGCTCGATTACGCCGATGTCATCTTCAAAGGCAAAACACGTACCAGCAACTTCAATCGGTTGCCGTTTCCGGACAAGCCCAAGGCGTTTTCCTGGAAGGCTCCCTCAGTCCTTCGTTAGCGCCGTTGAACAGCCAAACAGCCCGCCCACCAGGCCGCTCACCTTGCGGAAGCTCACGGAGACCTTGTCTTTGCCCTGCGTCAATTCCGCCGGAATGGGATAATCCACCCGCAAGAACACCGACGGCTTGTTCATTTCCAGCGCCTGCGTGGCGATCACCTTGCCGTCCACTTCGATATTGAAACGCCGTCCCACATCGGAGCCCCAGTACACGCACGAAAGCGTGACGGGTTTCTTCGGGTCTACGGCGAGGTCCCAACTCATCCAGTCCTCCGCGTGCCGCCAGCCGTGCCCCATGTGCATGGCCGCGGCGCTGACGCCGAATTTTAGGTTGTGCGCCTTTTCGGATGCCTCGTTGCCCGGTTCCACCGCATCGATCGGACGCTTGCCGCCCTCATCGAAAGCTGCCATGACGTCTTTGACCAACACCGGGTCCGCCGCGATGCGCAGGTCGGCGATGCACACGTCCCCGCTGCCCGCGCCGCTGACGCGGAAATCGGCCGCGGCATTTTCGCGGCCGGTGAACAGAGCGCCGGGCAGTTTCACTACGGCCTGATGCCAGCCTTCTTC
>CAIJOU010000022.1 GCA_903822375.1 Candidatus Hydrogenedentota bacterium | reverse complement strand
TCCCGTCGGCTGTCTTTGCGCGAGAGCACAGCCGGCGGGACGCCGGCGCTCCCAGTGGCAGAAAGGCGGCCATGATGCCGGCGCCGTCAGTGCCGGCGGTCCCAGCAGGGTGATTGAACTCGGAGGGTGACGACGATGGCTTTCTTGGAGTTCATCTGGAGTTATGCGGTTTGGGTATTGATGCCGGCCTTCTGTCTGGGGGTGGCGCTGCTGGTGTGGTGCATTGTAAGCGTTGTCCGGGTGGTGAGGGCCGCTGTCTTGGTCCGCCTGCCGCTGCTCAAAGAGCAAACCCTCATATTCAGCCGGCCGGGGCCGGTGGTTCTCTGTGCGGAAGGGCCGCGTTTTACCACCCGTTTCGCCGGGCTTTCCTATGAGATGGTCTCAGAAGACGGAATGGCGGTGCCGGTCCGCACGACATGGTTCCACGCCACCACATCGGGCTTCTCCACGGCACGCATGGAAGTGCGGCGTTTCAGTGTGCCCCAAACCGGCAACTATACCCTGCGGGTAAGCGGGCTCGGCGGAGCGAAGGCGGGCGACGAGAAGCATCAACTTGTGTTCGTCAAGCCGCATCTGCCGGCAGTGGTGGCGCATGTTCTCGGCATCATCCTTTCCGCGGGACTGACCATCGGCAGCCTCGTGCTGTTCCTCATGAAACTGGTCGGCGTGGAATAGAGCGTGATAGGTGCACAGTGCACCGCTTGCAGAATAATTCGGCGAAGGGTGCTCCTGATGACAGTTCTGCAGTATTTCTGGATTCACGGGCTTTGGCTGTCTGTACTGATGTTCTGTGCCGGGATTGCCATGCTTTGGTGGTGCGTTCGGACCTTCTTTCGTGTTCAACAGATTGCGGAACTGGCCCGGGTCCCGCTCACCGGGCGACAGGTGGTGTCATTCGACAAGCCGGGACGGGTTCTCATGCGCGTCGAGGGAATCCCTATGAATCCGCGTCCTTTCCGGCTCTCATATCACATTATCGCAGAGGACGGAACCTTCGTTGCCAGCCGGCCGCTAATGACCGGGTTTACGGACACTGCGTTTACGAGTCCGCTTCTTGGGCAGTGGCTGTATGATATTCCGCGGTCGGGCAACTACACGCTGATGGTGCGAGGACTCGAAGAATCCCGGAATGTTCAGGTGGGATGTTTCCTTGTCTTTGCGTGGCCGTCCATATATTGGTCGTTCCTGTGCCTGGCCGGAGTCCTTCTTTCCGTCGGAATCGCCATCGGTAGCCTGGCGCTGTTTCTCGTTAAACTGGCCAATGGGACATAGCGGATATCAGGCATCCCAAGGGAGAGAACATGTCGGAAACAGTCTTGACCGCCCTGTGTATCGGCGGCGTCTTCGCCGGCGCGCTGGTCCTTGCCTACCGCTACGGGAAGAAGCACCGCAAACTCATGGAAGACCTCGCGGCAGAGCAGGGCTGGACTTTTTCCCGTGCACGCCCGGACCTCGACGGGCTGGCGGAGAAGCTCAATGCGCTGCTGCCCGAACTTAAATGCACGGTCTCCTATGTGATGACCGTGGAGAAGAGCGGCCGCACGCTCAGGCTGGGAGACGGACAATACGGATATCGGACGGGGTCCAACCGGCCGCAATTTGCGAGTTATTGCCTGCTGGAGTCTCCGGCGCTAAAGTCGGTCGGCGCGCACGTGGAAATATGCGGCCGCACCTGGTTTGACGCGGCGCTGCTTGGCGACCAGGTGGACATGGGCCTTTCGGCGTTTGCGGAGGAGTTCATCGTTCAGTCCAAAGACAAGGAGACGATTTGGAAATTGATAGACCCGGCGATGCAGGCCGTCTTCTTGGATCATGTGGCCAAGCCGTCATGTCACCCGATACAGGTAACCCTGGACAGCGGCGGCATTGCGCTCTTGACGAGTTCCATCGATAAGCCCGAACGCTGGACGGACCTCGTTGATTTTGCGCGGCAGATTGAGGCGTGCATTGCGCGGCAGGGCGGGTGAAAGCTGATTTTGGCGTGCGGCGGCATCGCTGTCGCCGCACAACAGAAAATGTCAACGTTTCGGTTTTCCCGCCGCGCAGATCACAAAGCATATCGGGCTGACAATCACCCACCACCACGGGAACGCGATCTTGACGCCTATCCACGCGGGAAGCATGTAGGGCTGGAGCAACTGTACCAGCACAATCCCCGTGATGAATGCCGCATACACGGTGACGAGGTTGCCACGGCGTGTGAAGAGCGCCGTGCAGAACACGCCCAGCAACGGCGCAAGGGCATAGGCCATCACGCCCAGCGCGAAGTTGATCAGCGTGTCACCGCCTGCCTGCTGCAGGAACACCGCGCCCACGGCAAACGCCGTCAATCCCGCGCCGATGAGACCCACCGCCAACCGCGATTCGGAGAGCTTCGCCATGGAAATGTCCGAGGACAGCGTTTGACCTCTGCGCCGTGCGCGCCAGGACGCCCAGGGCAGGTACAGATCGGCCACGAGGGAACTGGCCATCGCATTGATGGCCGAGTTGAAGGTGCTCATGGCCGAGGAGAACAGGCCCGCCATGATCAGCCCTTTAATCCCCGTGGGAATGTGGTGCAGCACGAATTGCGGAAAGACCCGGCGCGTGTCGGTGATGGTGTCCAGCGGCGCGGCCGCGCCCATCAGGTCCGGGCGCTGGTAATAGATGTACAGCAGCAGGCCGATGATCATGAACAACAGCACCACGGGCACGGTCACGACCATGGACCAGAACAGCGCCAGTCCGCCGCGCCAGGATGACTTCGCCGTGAGCACACGCTGCACGAGGTCGTGGTCGACGCCGTGAGTCGATACGGTCATGACGGTCATCGCGAACAGCCCCGCCCACACGGTATACGGCGCGCCTGCATCGAGCCGGGTGTCGAGCAGGCGCAGCTTGTTTACGCCGTCCGCGTGGTGCAGCACGCCCACAATGTCGGACACGGGCATGGGAATGGCGCGCAGCAGCAGCCAGACGCTCGCACCGGCGGCCGCCACCACCACCGAGAACTGGATGGTCTCCGTCCAGATGACGGCGCGGATGCCGCCGCAG
>CAIJOU010000021.1 GCA_903822375.1 Candidatus Hydrogenedentota bacterium | reverse complement strand
CGCTATCCCGCTTGCGGCGGGACAACTCATAACGCCCGCAAAAGACGTTGCCGCACGCTTTGACTACACACTGAGCTGGACCAATCCCGTTTTGGCCGGCGTTGTGCATGACCGGCACCTGGCCTGTGTGCTGGATGACAGCGGTGTGGACGACCACATGATCGCAACGCTGCGCGATGGGTGGGCGACGCTGGGGCTTTCGTTCGAGCACCGGGCAGCAACGCAACCGCCCGTGCCACCCCTCCTCTTGTCGGACAGGTGCGTTGCGCGGCTGCAATTCGTCCGGCCCATGGGCAAAGACCCAGACTGGATGGACGGCGCCCGCCTCCTCCGGCCAGCAACACCGCTCCATCCGCCCGACATCTACAAACAGACAGTAATCTACAAAATCTTCTGCGACAGCGTTGACACGGCGAATCCCACAACTTTTGCCGATGCGCTCGGTCTCGTTCGCCGCATCTCGAATCTGACAGACGGCGCGCCGCAGGTGGCGTATCTCGTGGGATGGCAGCACACGGGCCATGACACCGGGTACCCCGATGTCTTTTCCGTCAATGAACGCCTTGGAGGCCTTGACGCCCTGCTCAAGGCCATGCGCGACGCCGAGCGCTGCAATTGTGTCCTGTCCTTCCACGACAACTATGATGATGCATACGAGGGGAATCCCGGGTGGAACAATGATCTGGTCGCCCGCGATGCAACCGGCGGCCTCATGAAGGGCGGTGTCTGGGCAGGACGGCAGTCGTATGTCATCAACCCGTACAAGTACGCGCAGGGAGCGGGAAAGGAGCGCGTGCGCAGAACCCTCGACATGTATCCGATACGGCAGACGTATCATATTGACGTGCTGAGCGCCGTGCCGCGCCGCTGCGACTTCAATCCGCAAAGTCCGGCCTCCGGCGCGCAATGCCTGGACGGAAAGATTGCCCTGGTCCGCGAGTTCAACAAACGCGGCATTGACGTGACCAGCGAGGGCTTCTGCGCCCCCTTTGTGGGCGTCATCGGGCACGCCTGGAACCTGGTCCGCCGCTGCGACGCGCCCGCATTTCCCGGAGAGCAGCCCATTCCGCTGGTGCCCTTCATTTACAGCGGCCATGCCACCTGGGGCGGCGGCCAGCCAACGCCGAACGACATCCCCAACGCGCTCCTCTACAACGCCACCTTCTCCACGGACTTCAGGCGGACGGACCCGCAGACCCATCTTGCCACTTTCTACTATCTGCTGGCGGCGCCTTGGTTTCTCCTACGTGGACGAACCATGACCTGCTATTGTGCGGAGGGAAACATGCGCCGCGCCGAGTATGGTCCGGATACGCGGGTCGAAGTGGACGATGCGGGGGGGCATTACCGCGTGGTGGTCGATGGGCGCCTCATCTCACAGGACTTCACCTCCTTCACACCCAACGGACGCGGCGACGCCTGGCTGGCCTATTCGAGGGACGGCGGCATGCTCGATTACCCCGTGCCCGATGCATGGTCCGCAACGGCAACGGTCAAGGCCGTGGCGCTGACACAGGACGGAACCGGGGCGGAAATCCCGGCGCAACTCAAGGACGGCCGGATTCGACTGGACACGGCACCGGCCACGCCCTACCGCGTATCCTGCAGTCCGCCACACACCCAGTAATAGCGCCGGCCCGAGTTGTCCGGGCTTGGTTGATGCAACCCGTTGAAAGGAAGAATATGAACCGAAGGCAATTCCTGATAGCATCAGGAGGAGTGGCTGCGGCGCTGGCGGTTTCGCCGGCCATGGCCGAGGAAGAGAGGAAGGGCACCATGGATTTCTCAAATATCCGGGGATTCAACTATCAGCCCAGTTGGGGAACTTCGGGATTCGAAATCTGGCGGAATTTCGACCGGGACCGCATGGGTCACGAACTGGCGCTCGGCCGTGCCTATTTCCCAAAGATGAACGCCATACGCTTATGGTTGTCGCATGACGCGTGGTTGCGCAACCCCGCCAAGTTCGAAGCCGAATTCGATGCGGCGTTGGCGCTTGCCGCGACCCGGGGAATGGCGGTCGTGCCGGTGCTGTTCAACCGCTGGCACGATACCGCGCTCGATTACGGCGGCGTCTACCTGGACCATTTCCTGCCCAAAGTGAGTTGGATTCAGTCGAAAGACCAACTCATGGCGTTTGCGGAAACGTTGTTCAGTGCGCACGCGAAAGATGCGCGTGTTCTCGCCTGGGACCTGTGCAACGAGCCCTTCTCGTACAACTGCGCTCCCGCGGAGATTCCGGACATCGTCAAGGCGGAGTACGCCTGGCTTGAACGCACCTACGCCGCCGGCAAGCGCCTCGGCGTTCAGGCGCCCATCACCGTCGGAATCCACCCCGGCCACGGTATTGAAGGTATCCGGCAGATTGAACCCATTTCGGACATCCTGAGCATTCATCCCTACTGGACGGGCGACAGTCCGCCCCATGACAAGGCAGCCTACGAGAAATCCCTGGACGACTATGTCGCCTTTGCCGCAGGCGTCAAGAAACCCCTCCTGGCAACGGAGACGTGCTGGGGGGCGACAGACGATGCCAGGCGGGTGGAAATCATCCGCTACACGCTGGGGCAGCTGAAACAGCGCGGCATTGGCTTTTTGGCATATCTACTGCATCACAGCCTGGTTGCCGACGCCCACCGCATTGAATTTGGACCGCTGAGCACGCCCGGCAATCTCGCCTTCATTGAGGCCGACGGTGCCTTGCGGCCGGGACATGAAATCTACAACGAATTTTGAGGGCGGCCTTTCCGACAAAGCGGTTTCCCCCGGCAGGCGCGGATTTGTTGAACAGCCTTCTTG
>CAIJOU010000020.1 GCA_903822375.1 Candidatus Hydrogenedentota bacterium | reverse complement strand
AACCGCAAAGAACGCAAAGAGCACAAAGAAAGATTAAGAGGGTACGGCAGAATGTCTGTTACAGTTTTCCTCTCTGCGTTCTTTGTGATCTTTGCGGTTAATGAATCATGTATTTCGTCCGATATTTCTGGTTTCAGTCCAGGCAAACTTTCGGATTTGAAACTTGTAGGAACCGAAATTAATCAGTAGCCCATGTTCCATTCGGGCCGATTTCAAATAGCCAAGAATCTGCGCCTCGTGTTCCGGCAGCAGCGCCTTCACTGCCTTAAGTTCGATGATTAGCGCATCCTCAATGAGCAGGTCCGCGAGGTAGTCACCGAGAAGCGTTCCGTCCTCATCATAGACCCTAATCGGACACTGCTGCTCCACACGAAGCCCCGCCTTCCGCGCCCGGTGCGCCAATCCGTTTTCATAAACCTTTTCCATGTGCCCGTGCCCATGATACTCATGGAGGCCATACGAAATCTGCCTCACCAGGTCACACAACGCCTTAATCTCCATTGCCTTCCTCCCTTTCTGTTGTGTTTTGCTTAAACGCAAAGAACGCAAAGAGCACAAAGAAGAAAGCAGGGATGTTGATGCATTTCAGTGCCTGTCCTTTCTTTGCGTTCTTTGTGATCTTTGCGGTTAATTCTTGCTCCTATTTGTCCGTCTTCTTGTAGGAATACACCAGTGCCTCCGGCCGTTCCTCCAGGTGCACCGGCAGGCCTTTTGTGGTCAGCTCCGCACCGGTGAAGGCGGACGTTTCACCGGTGGCCATGTCGGTGAAGCTGTATTGTGCCGCGGCGTCAAGGCCGCCGAGCGGGAGCGCGGCGCCGGTGAAGATGCTTTCGGCGCGGCGGAACACCTGGACCATGCCCTCGCCGGCCTCGGGCCGGTCGAACTGCCAAGCCATCCAGGCACTCTTGTCCATGGAGTATTTGGTTAACGGATAGAAATCGCCGTAGTAGTTGCCGCTGATGCTGCGCCATGCGTCGAAAAGTTTGCGCAACGCCGCGTAGTCGATGTTCTTGACGCGCATGTCGAACCCGCAGCCGGTGCTGGGCGCGGCGTTGCTCCAGAACGCGTAGGGCTCAACCGGGGTCCAGCCACCGCCGTAGTAACCGGCGTTGACGCAGGCCACCGTGCCCGTGCCGTGGAAGGGCAGCCACTGCGAGATGCCGTAGGTCATGCACTGGTGGCCGACGGGCTCATAGGCGTAATCGCTGCGCCACAGCGGCACGGCGCGCCGCATCGTTTCCAGGTCATTGCGCCGTCCGCCGGAGGCGCACGAGTCGATCAGCATGTCCGGATGACGCCGGCGCAGCTCGTCCCAGTAGGCCAGATAGCCGGTGACATGCTTAATCTCCGTGATGCCCTGCCGGTCCTCGGTGTCATTGTCCCGCCAGAACTTGAGCGGGTCCATGTTGAAGTCCTGCCGGTACAGGTCAATGCCCTGTTCTGTGATCAGCTTGTCCACATGTTCGGTGAGCCATGCGCGTGCCGTGTCGTCGCCCAGGTTGAGCAGCCCGCCCTTTTCTCCGCCCAGGATCCATTCAGGATGGTTCTGCGTCAGCCAGGTGCCCCCGGCCACGCGTTCCGGCTCGAACCACACCAGGATCTTGATGCCCTTTTCGTGGGCATGCGCGCTGATCGGCTTGAATCCGTCGGGAAAACGTTTCGGGTCCACCTCCCAGGTGCCCACCTGCGGCCAGCCCTTCTCCTGGATGTACCAGCCCGCATCCATCCACCAATAGTCGAGTTTGATGCCCTCCTCGGCGTAACGGTCGATGAACATGATCTGCTTGTCCGCATCGGCTTTGATCATTTCCTCGTAGGCGCGCGAACTGGACGCCTCCACGATGGGCTGGGGCAGCCGGCCGCCGGGCCGGGGCATGCTGTGCGCCATCATCCAGCGACGCCAGATGTTCTGCGCGCGGTTCCAGTCGCCTTTCCAGAACTGGAACACGATCAGCGGCGAGCGCACTTCCTCGCCGGGCAGCAGTTTGAAGTGCGTCAACTCCTGCCCCGCCGTGATGTGCAACCCTTTCCCCGCATCGCGCGTGAAGTCGGCCGCCCACTGGCCCGGCCAGCCCACCACGGCAATCAGCCCGTCGTGCACCGTGGACTCAATGTTGAAGTAGGACATGTCCGTGTTGGTGGGCCGCCCGCCGGCCGCGCCGATGCGTTTGGTGCTGTTTGCCTCCAGCTTCGTTTCAAGCGGGCCGTAGTCGTTGCCGTTTGCCGGGGAGCCGACGTTGTGGTGCAGCGTGAACTCGCCCGAATCCCCCCGTTCCATGCCCAGTTCCAGCGCCTGGATCTTCTCCAGGACGGGTGTGTCGACCGTGCCCGTGTTCTCGAAATACAGCGTCCACTCCACGGTCGGGAAATCCAGGTATTCAATCGCCTCGCAGCGCAGTTCCAGTCCGGTCTGCGGGTCGGTGTAGGTCACCTTGTGCCGGGTGCGTGCATCATCGATCTTTGTCGACGCGCGCCGAAGCTTCCATGTCGGCAGCTGTTCGCTGGACGGCTTGCCGTCGTACACGAACGAGAATGGCGGTGTGGCACCGTCCAGGACAACTGGACTGCCCGCCATGGGCAGTTCGTCCAGCCAGAGTGTTCCGCCGTCCGCGAGCGTCACCTTGGCGTCCGCCCAGTCCCCCTGGTCGCAGGCGATGCCGTCGCCGCCGTCGCCGATTTCCAGTGTGAACTCGGTGGTGCCCGCCAAGTCCACCGCCACGGGCACACCCGGCTGGCCGCCGCCCTTCATCACACCGGACTGATACAGCGTTTTTCCGTTCGCCCCCACCGAGAAGACGATGGAGCCGCCGCCGCCCGCCGTGTTGTCGTTCACGTCCACGCCCACCACGGCCGTGAAGCTCTTGCCCGGACCGGGCAGGCGCACCAGGATCTTGCTCACCGCGTGACAGAACAGTCCCCGGCCAAATTCAGTGTTGCCCAGATGCATGGACTTGCCGAAACGGCCGTACTTCTGCACCGGGTCATGGTTGGCCAGCACTTCCAGCGACGGCGCGGCGGGGGCCTGGACTGCCCCCGCAAACTTCACCTGCGCCCACTGGTGGGCCGTGGCCAATTCATCGATGTTCGGGGCAACGCCCCAGGCGGCGCAGGCCGCCGTGCACAGTACGGCGAGCGCGAGCGAAGAGAGTGTGTGACCGTTCATAAGCCTGTCTCCCGTTCCAGTCTTGGAAAAGCGTTTCCGATAGCCCCGTTCGGCGGTCCGCGGCCTCCCGGGAATCTGATTCGCATTATAGTGGGATGCGTGCTCCATTCCCACTGCAAAAAATAGGGTGGCCCGGGACTTGCCGTGGACGGAGGAAGTGATTATGATGTTGCGCTATGGAGCACGGGGGTGTTCCCCGTGGCCCAATGACGACGGCCATCAGAAACGGGAGAAACTGTCCATGGGCGACAAAGGCAAGAAGGACAAGGACAAGGGAGCAAAGCAGAAGCAGGCCAAGCAGGTGCCGGCCAAGGGCAAGCCCGCCACCGATGCGGGGGCCAAGAAGAAATAGCGCCCGCAGGCCCTCGGGCCGAATACTTTAGTCAGCAGAAAATCGGCCGGGTACCCGACAGGATGCCCGGCCGAATAATGTCGGTGGGTAAAGACGCAAGGCACTGACTGCGGCGTGCGGTTCAACGTTTCCCTGACCCAGGCGCAACGCGCCGGGCCAACGGAAGCCTGTGTTGCGCTCCGGTTCGACCCAGTGGAAACCGGCCCCTCTCCGGGGGATGAGTGATGGGAAGTGCACGTTGGCCAAATGGCCATTTCCAGGTAATTACCGGGAAACGAAGACGTCCACAAGCCCATTCCCTAAACGGCAAAAACTACACGTTTACGTATGTTAGTATTTGTATTTATATTCTTGTGTATGTATTCGTCGCAAAAGGGAAGGCTTGGAAATTTGGTGTTGCGGGGACAGGCACCCCGTGATATAATCAGCGGAGTCAGAGCCATATGTGGCGTTTCTCCTTCCGCGGAGGTCTGGTGCGTTAGCGTATCAGGCCTCTTAATTTTTTGTTTGCGGAAGCCCCATCCTCAAAGCCACTGGACGAATTCGATCACATTGTTGTCCGGATCGGCCATGTAACACCAGCGCACTTTGCCTGGAATCGCCAGCGGTCCCTTCAGCAACGGGATGGCCGCCTTGGCAAGCGTGTCGAGCATCGCATCCAAGTCGTCAACGCCAAGCGCCACGTGGGGACAGTAGGGCGGCTGTGGCACGGAAGGCACATGGGGCAGGGGGCGGTTCTGCTCATCAAG
This sequence comes from Candidatus Hydrogenedentota bacterium, assembly GCA_903822375.1. GTDB lineage: Bacteria > Hydrogenedentota > Hydrogenedentia > Hydrogenedentales > CAITNO01 > CAITNO01. Next base: position 14,122 of record CAIJOU010000020.1, on the reverse strand, counting down.
CATCTGTAGCAATTCCAGATTGCCGCCCTCCATTTCCAGATAGGCGAAGGCCTCGTGATGCTCCTCGTCCAGTTCGCGGAACATAAACCGCAAACCGAGCGTGTCCCTGTAGAAGTCGACGGACCGGTCCAGGTCGGCCACCTGCAGGGCCACATGGTCGAGCCGGTGCATCAGAGCAATTCTTCCTGCACATAGGCCACGGCGTTGCGGAACACCTGCAGGCCCATGCCCTCGGCAGGCATGTTTTCCATGCGCGTCCAGTTGGGGTGGTTGGTCGGGTCCTGGAACGCCTCGGGGTGCGGCATGAGGCCGAAGATGCGGCCGGACGGGTCGCAGATGCCGGCGATGTCGTCGGCCGCGCCGTTGGGGTTGAAGGGGAACTCACCGTTGGCCGGGCTGCCGTCAGGCTTGACGTAGCGCAGGGCAATCTGGCCGTTGGCGCGGAGCCGTTCCATGACGGCGTCGTCCTTGACGATGAACTTGCCCTCGCCATGGCGCACGGGCACTTCTAGCGTGTCCATGCCCTTGAGCCAGACACACTTCGTGTCCGGTGCTTTGCGCAGCTTTATCCAGCGGTTCTCGAAACGGCAGGTGTCGTTCCATGCCAGCGTGACTTCCTGCTTGAACTCGCCCTCGAAGAGCGGCAGGATGCCCATCTTCACCATCACCTGAAAACCGTTGCAGATGCCGATGACCAGTTTGCGGTCGGCGACAAACTTGAGGATGGGACCGCCCAGCTTGCCGCGAAGGCGGTTCGCCAGAATCTTGCCCGATGCCACGTGGTCGCCGAAGGAGAACCCGCCGGGAATGGCGAGGATGTGGTACCCGTCAAGCATCGCCGGGTCGGCGGCGATGTCGTTGAGATGCACGCGCCGCGCCTCGGCACCGGCGCGCTCCAGCGCGCGCTGGGTCTCGTTGTCGCAGTTGATTCCGAATCCGGTCAGGATGATTGCTCTTGCAGGCATGTGCCAATCCTCGAACTGTTTTCTTAACGCCATGGCGCGGAGACGCCAAGGCGCAAAGCCTGTTTCTTACAAACCATTGACGACACGATGAATGCCGTCGGCAACCCGTCTTTCGCCAAAGTTGATCAACAATCCCAGCCGCAGACCGGTTACACGCAAATACGTCAGCAATTGGGATTCGAAAATATCGTTATGTACCGTGGTGGCCTTGTTTTCCACCACCACCAAGTCTTCCACAACCATGTCCAAGACCAAAGGAGCATCCAACGTGGTGCCCTTGTAGACCACCGGAACAGGTCTTTGCCGTTCCACACGCAGCCCGCGCCGAATCAACTCCAGCATAAGGGCTTCTTCATAGATTCGCTCCAGTAAACCGGGTCCGCCCAAAGTGCGGTGAACCTCAATGGCGCAGGCAATAATAATCGCCGCGACACGATTTTCCGGTTTATCCTGATCAATCATCTCTTTGCGTCTTCGCGCCTTCGCGCCTTTGCGTTATATCTCCGCTACCAGGCCAGCGGCGCTTTCCACACGGCCTTAAGTTCGGCAATGGGGGCCTCCACATGGACGCCGCCGGGGCATTCGATACGGAGCACGGGCTCGGCGGTGACAATGCCGACGCGCTGTATCGGGCTGCCGGTCAGGACGGCCTCGAAGGCCAGGATGTTTCCGCTGTTGACCGTCACGACGAAGCGGCTCTGGGACTCGCTGAACAGGGCAGACACGGCGCTCTCCACGCCGATGTCGGCGAGGTCCACGTCCATGCCCAGTCCGCCGGCGAAGGCCGACTCGGCCAACGCCACACCGAGACCGCCGTCGGAACAGTCGTGGCAGGAGGCCACGAGCCCGCCCGTGATGGCCTTGTGCAGGCGCTCGTATATCGCGCGTGCGCCCAAGGGGCTCACCTGCGGCGCCGTGCCGCCGGACAACCCGCGCAGGGCGGCGTATTCGCTGCCGCCCAGTTCGTCGCTCGTTTCACCGACGATGTACACATAGTCTCCGGCCCGCTTGGCGTCCATGGTGGCCACGCGCGTCACGTCCTCGATAACCGCCGCGGCGGTGAACAGCACGGTCGGCGGGATCGAGATCTTCGTGTCGCCGATCTTGTAGTCGTTCTTCATGCTGTCTTTGCCGCTGATGAGCGGAATGTCGTAGGCAACGCACAGGTCGTAGAGCGCCTCGCAGGCGCGCACGAGCTGGGCCAGCTTGTGGGCGCCGTCGGGCGTCTTCTCGCTCTGGACCGGGTCGGGCCAGCAGAAGTTGTCGAGCCCGGCAATCATGCCTGGCCGCGCGCCCACGGCGATCAGGTTGCGCACCGCCTCGTCGATGGCGCAGGCCATCATGGAGTAGGCGTCGAGGTCGGCGTACTTGGGCGCAATGCCGCAGGAAACCGCGATGCCGCGCTTCGACCCCGCCACGGGCCGGATGACGCCCGCGTCGCCGGGACCGTCGTTGGCGACGCCCTGGAACTGCTTGAGCACGCTCTGGCCGAGCACCTCGTGGTCGTACATGCGCACGAAGCTTTCCTTGCTGCACACGTTGAGCGAGGCGAGCACGCCCTTGAGGTCGGCGGTGATATCCTCCGACTCAACGGCGATTTCAGAGACGGGCGCGGACGGGTTGAGCTTCGCCTGCAACCGCATGCGGGGCAGTCCCTCATGGAGGAAGTTCATGTCGAGCGAGCCCGCGAGCTTGCCCTCGAACCAGCATTCGAGCCGGCCCGAGTCGTTGAAGGAACCAAGCACGGTGGCCTCCACCTCGCGGCGGCGGGCCAAGTCCATGAACGCGTCGATCTTGTCCGGTGTCACCGAAAGCGTCATGCGCTCCTGCGCCTCGGACAGAAAGATCTCCCAGGGGGCAAGCCCCGCGTACTTGAGCGGGGCCTTGTCGAGATGGATCTCGGCACCGCCCGACGCGCGCGCCATTTCGCCGACGCTGGAGGACAGGCCGCCGGCGCCGTCGTCGGTAATGCACGTGAACAGGCCGAGGTCGCGCGCCTCAAGAAGGAAGTCGGCCATCTTCTTCTGCGTGATCGGGTCGCCTATCTGCACAGCCGTGGCGGGCGAACCCTCGTGCAGCTCCTCCGAGGAGAAGGTCGCGCCGTGGATGCCGTCCTTGCCGATGCGGCCGCCGGTCATGACGATAAGGTCGCCGGGGAGCGCGGCCTTTTCATGGCTGGGCCGTCCCGCCGTCGTGGTGGGGATGAGCCCGCCCGTGCCGCAGAAAACCAGCGGCTTGCCCAGGAAGCGCTCATGGAAGACGATCGCGCCGTTGATGTCGGGAATGCCGCTCTGGTTGCCGCCGTCGCGCACGCCCGAATGGACGCCGCGCAGCACGCGCCGCGGATGCAGCAGGCGCGCCGGGATCTCGCCCTCGTAGAAGGGCGAGGCAAAGCAGAACACGTCGGTGTTGAAGATGCACTGGCAGCCCAGGCCCGCGCCGAGCACGTCGCGGTTGACGCCGACGATGCCGGTCATGGCGCCGCCGTAGGGGTCCAGCGCCGACGGGCTGTTGTGCGTCTCGGCCTTGAGCGCAAAGTTGTGGTTCTCGTCGAACTTGATGATGCCCGCGTTGTCCTCGAACACGCTGACGAGCCAGTCGACGCGCTTGGACACGGCCTCGGTGGTGGCCTTCACGTAGGACTTGAACAGACCGTCAATTTCGCGGGTCTCGCCGTTCTCGTCGGTGTAGTCGATGACGGCACTGAAAATCTTGTGCTTGCAGTGTTCCGACCAGGTCTGGGCGATGACCTCGATTTCGATGTCCGTCGGGTTCACCGGCAGGCCGCGCCTGGCCCGCTCCGCCTGGGTCTTCGGGTCGCGGTAGTGCGCCTGCACGGTCTTCATCTCGGTCAGATCGAGCGCCAGCATCATGTCGCGGCTCAGCGCAAGCAGCGCGTCGTCGTCGACCTCAAGATTGATCTCGTGGACGGCCACCTCGCTGCGCTGGGTGACAATCGGCAGCGCCAGCAGCGGCTGGCCGTCGAGTGTGGCCATTTCCTCCGCCGTCTTCACCACGTACTGTTCAATCAGCTCGTTGGCCAGCGCCTTCCGCGCGATGCGCTCGGCCGTCTCTTTGGAGACGCCGCGCAGCGCGTACAGAGTGGACTTGAACATCACCTCGTCGGCGGCAAGCGTGCGGCCCAGCGTGTCCTGCACGCCCTCGCGGGCGCTGCGGCCGACGTTGTCGGTGACGCCCGGCAGGAATCCCACCTCGATCACACAGTCATAGCCTGCGGCCATCGACTTGTTGACCGCCGAGTCCTGGATGATCGGGTCGGTGAACAGGTCTGCGCGCACCTTTTCCAGCTCTTCAGCGGTGAAACCGCCGAGCAGCGTGTACACGTCGATGACCCACGCCTCGGCCACCTGGACACCGAGGTCCTCGTGCAGGCGCGCGCACAGCGCTACCCCGGCCGGATCGGGCCGGCCGCCCTTCATGGCCACTTCGATTCTATTTACCGGCATAGCGCAGATTCCCTTTGTAAGACACCCGGCTTTCGCCTTTTACAATCCGTCCCATGACGGTGCAGTGCTTGCCCGTCAGTTCAAACGCCTCGGTCGCCTTTTCCACCTGATCGGGCGGCACGACAAACATGAAGCCCTGCCCCACGTTGAAGGTGCGCAGCATCTCCGACTCCTCCACATTGCCCGTCTCCTGCAGGAACCGGAAGATGCCCGGTACCTCCCAGGTACCCAGGTCGACTTCCGCGCCCAGCCCCTCGGGCAGAATACGCGGGAAGTTGTCCGTGATGCCGCCGCCGGTGATGTGCGCCATGCCGTGCACGTCGACCAGTTTCATGATGACCTGCATCAGCTTGGCGTAGGCCACGTGCGGCTCCATCAGCGCCTCGGCCACGGTGCGGCCCGTGTACGGCATCGGATCGTCCGCGCCAAGTCCGGCCACCTCGAAGGTGATCTTGCGCGCAAGGCTGTAGCCGTTGGTGTGCAGTCCCGTAGAGGGCAGGCCGATAATCACGTCGCCTTCGCGGATGGCCGAACCGTCCACAATCTTCTTGCGGTCCACAATGCCCACGATGGTGCCCGCCAGGTCATACTCGCCCGGCTGGTACATGTCGGGCATTTCGGCCGTCTCGCCGCCGATCAGCGCGCAGCCCGCAAAACGGCACCCAGCGGAGAGCCCGCGAACCACGTCCACCGCCACCTGCGGCTCCAACTTGCCCACGGCGAAGTAATCCAGAAAGAAGAGGGGACGCGCCCCCTGCACCAGAATGTCGTTCACGCAGTGCGACACTAGGTCGATGCCGACCGTGTCATGCTTGCCCGTCATGAACGCCAACTTAAGTTTGGTGCCCACACCGTCCACGCTCGACACCAGCACCGGCTCCTCCATGTTCTGCAAGTCGAGCAGATACATGGCGCCAAAGGTGCCTATGTCGCAGAGTACCTGGTCGTTGTAGGTTCTCTTGACCAGTTCCTTGATGCCTGCCAGCGCCACGTTGGCGGCGTCGATGTCCACGCCGGCATCCCGATAACTGAGAGACTTCTTCTTTTCGGACATAATAGGTTCCTCATGATGGCTGTGCCCGCCGGGGGCGAATAGACAAAAGGATACGCGTGCGCCTTTCCATAAGTCCAATGAAATGTTATGATACAGGCGATAAGATAATCTTATGCTATTGTCTTTTCAGGTATGGGCTCTATGAACGATATGGACACTATGGACTTGCCCGTCAATGGTGCCGAATTCATGTCCATCCCGCCCATAAGGTCCTTATCGTTCATAAAGCAAAATCCAAAAGCTCAACCCCGTGTTTTGTCCTGAAAGGCCCTGTGACATGACCCTCGACGCCATGAGATGCTTTTGTGCGCTGGTAGAAGCGGGAAGTTTCCGGGCTGCGGCGGAACGCGTGTTTCGTTCGCAACCGGCCGTGAGCCAGCAGATGCGCAACCTTGAACTGGAACTGGGCCATTCATTGGTGGACCGGCGCACCGGAAAACCCACGGCGCAGGGACAGGTGCTTTATGCGCGCGCCCGCGACATCCTGCGCGCGATGGACGCGCTTCAGCGTGAACTGGCAGACCATGACGCAGGTCCCGCCGGAGAGTTGCGTCTGGGCACGAGCGACACCACGGCCATGTATCTGCTGCCTCCATACGTGCGGCGCTTTGCCGAACGGCTGCCGCAGGCGCGCCTGGCTGTCACGAACCGCAGTTCCGACGCGATAGCCGCGCAGGTGGTGCGTGGCGAACTCGATTTGGGTATTGTCACGCTTCCGCAAAACCACGCCGACCTGGCGGAAGAGCCCCTGTTCCAACAGCGCCTGCTCTTGGTGGTACCGCGCGGGCACCGTCTGGCAAAACAAAAGCACGCAACCCTCGACGACCTGCGTGACACGCCCATCCTGATGCTGGACAGCCGGACACGCACGGGCTCGCTGCTGGGTGAATTCTTCCGCAAGACCGCATTCACGCCGGCGGTGTTCCTGGATAGCGGCTCTTTCGAGGTGATAAAGCGCTATATTGCGGAAGGAACCGGCGTCGCCTTTTTGCCCGAGACGGTGTTGGGCGCGCATGACAGCGGGCTGGTCGCCGTGGCCATGGACGGCCTGCCCGAGATTGCCATTGGCGTAATCTGGCGGCGCGACGCCTATCTGGGCCGGGCGGCCCGCGCCTTTCTGGAACTGCTGCGGGAGAAGAAATAGCGGAGTCGTTCGCTGGTAAGGCAAAACGCAAGATGCGGCACCACTTTCTCTTGAAACTGCCGGATTTCATCACAGACTGCCAGCGCACACCGAGAGACGGCGCGATGTTTTCCAGGCTCTGAACTTGGCCGGAGCGGCCTTTCTGAAACCATCTCCGCTTGGGATATACTGGCGGGCAACGGACCGGCTTTGGAGGGCGGCGAAGACCCAAGGAGCGACCGGCCAGGGTGCCCGTCCCATTATTCCCTTGGCGGCAGCTCTGAACGTCGGGTTGACCCTGCCCAACGCGAGGACAAATGATGCGTTTCTACTCTGTAACAAGATCCTCCCTCCTGCTGTTTGCAGTATTGGCCGCGACGGGCTGCGTGACCACCGGCAATGCGCCGGACGAACGGGCCCAGGTCATGGCCGTGGTCCAGCAATGGAAACAGGACCTTCTCGCCAACGACATCCCCAAAATCATGTCCCTCTATTCGGAGAACTTCAGGTCTGAGTTCGGCAACAAGGCAGAAATCGAAACAATCCTCTCGGAATTGGGGGAGCGCATGGTTGGCGAGGACGGTCGCATCGACATTGAGAATGCCGACCTGGTGGTCAACGGCGACAGGGCCTCTGTGAAGCCCGTCTCCATCGGCACGCGCAAGGGCGCGGTTTGCAGAAGCCTCTATCTGGCGAAAGAAGACGGGCGCTGGCTTATCGTGGAAATGGGCAGGAAGTAGCGGACGGTCAAGACAGCACGCAGAATGTCCGTTGTGTCTGTATCCGAAGGCCACGTTCGGGTCACGGCAGGGACCAATGCCTCCGTCAATCTCGGCTCAGGAATCCGCAGTCACCGGACGCAGCAGGGAACAGGTGGGCGGCGCGCCGGGTTCAAAAGGTGCATCACCGACCAACTGAAAGCCGAAGCGCTCGTAATAGGCCACATTCCTGGCCTCATGGGTAATCACGTAGGCCGCAAGTCCCTGCTGATCCGCCTGGTCTAGCACGTGCCGGATGAGGGCCGTGCCCGACCCGGTGCGCTGGCGTGCGGGGTCGGCGCCTATAACCTCCAGGGACCAGTGCGGCCCCTGTATCTCCGCGTGGTGCCGACGGTCTATATCGCGCAATGCACGGAGCCGTCTGAACGGCAGCTCCCAGCCGATGCGAAACGGCGTGACCAGGAAGCCGGCACGCAGGTAGCGCCATGCGCTTACGCCGCGCCAGTGTTGCGGCGGGGTCCACAGGGCCACACCGCTGCCGTCGTCCGTAATAAACGCGCCACCCACACCCCGGTACAGTTCCACGGTGTGCAGATAGAGAAAGCGGAGTTGCCAGGCCCGTTTCGTTGTGTCGGGAAATAGGTACTGGTTCAGCGAAAATTTGAAGAACGCCCGGACCAGCACCTCGGCGGCCTTGCGGCAATCTTCCGGTCCAACGGGGCGAACGTTGAGCGCACGCGGGTGCGACGGCGCATCAATGGGTGTTCCTGCCGGCCGTGGTGTTGTCATAGCAGTCCGCATGCTCTGACCGCCAATTGCAGAAGTTTCTCTCTGACGCCCCATGCGTCATCCCAGTTTCTGGAGTCCCAGAAGTCGCCGCTGAGGTCGTCGCCTGCATAGAGAATCTGGGCAAGTTCAACCCCGCGGAATCGCGCAACCGCAAACAGTCCGGCCGCCTCCATCTCCACGCATCCGCAGCCGCTCTCCCTGCGAACGGCCGCCTTTCCCCTGGTCTCGCGATAGACCGCGTCCGTCGTCCATGTCTTCGTCTTCTCAAAGGGCACACCGGCCGCGTCCAGCGTTTGTTCAATGGCCAGCAACGCCGCGGGTGTTGGACCAATCTCCACGCCGGGAGGCAGGTAATGGTAGGAGGTTCCCTCATCCCGTATCGCCGACGTCGGAACAATCAGTCTCCCCAAGGCATGTGAGTCCAGTGTTCCGGCACCGCCGCATGCGATGAACTTTCCGCCACCCAGGGCAATCGCCTCTTCCAGAAGCGCTGCGGCCAAAGGGGCACCCACTCCGGGATGGAGAAGCGCCACTTTGGGGTCCGTGTCTTTGACCAGGAAGACCGGGTGGCGTCCGATTTCGCTTTTCAGGCAGGCAATCTCGGAAATCAACCCCGCCTCCAGCAGGTGATTTATGACATCCTGAAAGAAACAGATGACGCAACGCTCCGGCATTGCCTCGTTTCGCGGGATCAGGCTGCCCGGTTCGAGTATCGCGGGTTTGTCGTCGTCAAATTCAAGAATTGGTATGCCTTGCATCAGCGGCCCCTTTCGGCCAGTCCACATTTGACAGCAGCATCACACTCGGAGTCAAGAACCTTTCACCGCAACAAATCAGCGCCCCATCTTTCCCGCCCATTCGGGCACGGCGGCCATGGCGTCCGCGAAGTTGTGGACCACGTCGGTATGGCAGTCTTCCTGCCATCCGCCGCGGGTGGAATTGCTCGCTTCGGCGCGCTGCGCCGGAGCGCCGTCATTATCGATGAAATACGTCATCCAATTCAGATTGCGGAAAGCCATGTCCTTGTACTGTTCCCCGCCGCCGGCGGCGTAGAACAGCGCGGCCACACCGCCGATCTTCGAGCAGGCGCCGCCCCAGGGCTTCTTGTCGTCGTCCTGTTCACCCATGGTGGTCACACCGCCGGGCTGGGTGCCCGAGAAGTGCCGGAGCGCGAACTGGATCAGCTTCTCCACGTCGGCCTTCCAGTCAGGGTCAAGCGCATCTTTCTTTTCAATCAGGTACCGGGCCATTTCGAGGGGTGCCCAGGAGTTCCTGTTGCTGTCCATGTCATAGTCTTCAAAGAAGTGTACCCATAGGCACTTGTCCGGCTCCTCGGAAGTGTTGAACTGGTATTCTTTGATCCACTTCCAAAGGGCCTTTCGCGGGACCACATATTTCCTGTGACCCTTCTCGACCAGCGCGTCGAAGAGGCGCAGAATATAGACCATGTTTCCACTGCGCTGGCCCCGTCCCTCACCGCCGACAATACAATCGACGCGGAAGGGCCACGGCGAGCGCGTCGCATCTGCGGGCCGCATGTTTCTGGCAAGCACATCGGCGTTGTGAACGGCCTGCTTGAGAAAGCGTTTGTCTCCGGTTGCGTCGTAGAGCTTCACCAGCGCATAGCCCGCAATGCCGCCCTTGTCCGGCTCGATCACGTTGCGTCCGTAGCGGCTGTCACCCTGGGAAGAACGGAACAGCGGAAAATCCAGGTAGTAGCCGGTGGACCGGGTGAACCTGGGCCAGGCACCTTTGTTCGGCGTCAGCGTTTCCTTTACAAGATAGTCGCCCATGCGCCGGGCCCAGTCGAGCATGCGTGGGTCCGACTTGCCCTTGAACTCCCACCATTTCAGATAGGACAGAATGGCCGTGCCGTTTTGCGTGGCAGGAATGGAGTCCATGCGTGCGACCTGGTAATCGCCGCTCATGAAGGTCATGAACACGAAGTTCGGGTAGCCGTGCTCATCGACGGGGCATTTCAGGTACCACTCCATCTCCCGACCGACTGCGTCCTCCCACGAAGTCCACGGCAGTAGTTTTCCTGACCCGTCATACACGGCCTCGTGAAACCCAATCTTCTTGGGCAGGTCCTGAGCGGGCTGCTGGGCGAAGGCACAGGTGCAGAGCAGTGCGGCAAGGGCAACCGCGGGAATGGCGGCAATTTCGGATTTCATGTGTTCAGCTCCTCATTGCGGACCGGCCGGCGAAGATCTCAAGTTCTGGCGACAAGGCTCCCGCGTGCAGCTTCATCTGTCTCCGAAACACTCCGGAATCTGTCACCGTCCCGCCGCGGCGCGCTTTCGGGCCGCACCGCCGGAGGAGAGCTTTATGACGAGCATCTCCAGCGCGAGGTTGCGGTCGACACCGGTCTCGCGCATGTTGAACTGGGTGCGGGTGCACAGGGCCATGGCCGCCTTGAGCTTGGCCAGTCCCAGCGTTTGGCCGAGTTTGACCACCTTGGTCGCCACGAAGGGCTTGGGCGCGGGGGCCTGGGTTTCGGGCATGGCGCGGTAGGCGTTTTCAACCAGCCAGTTGATGGTGCCCAGAATCTCGTCGGGCGCGCGGTTAAGCGCGATGAGCTGGTGCAGCGCCGTGAGCGCCTTGCGCGTGTCGGACGCCGCGATGGCGTCGGTCAGCGCCCAGACCGTCTCTTCGGCGACATCGGCGCAGGCGGCGCGCACGTCCGCCTCGGTGATCACGCCGGCCGTGCCGACATAATTGACCACAAGACTGAGCGCATTCTGCACGTCGCTCAGGCGGTTGCCGGCACGGTCCATCAGTTCCGCCACCGCCGCACCGTTGATGTCCACCTTGCGCTGCTTCGCCTCCTCGCGCACCCACTGGCCCATTGCCGCGTCGTCCAACTGCGGGCATTCAACCATGACAGCGCCCTTTTCGCAGGCCTTGTAGAAACGCTTGCGCCGGTCTATCTGCGTTGCGACCAGCACCAGCAGCGTGGTCTCGGCGGGGTCCTCGATATAACTGATGAGCGACGCCAGCGGCGAGCTTTTCTCGCCGGACATCCCGTTGTAGCGTTCGGCGTTGCGCACGATAATCACGCGCCGTTCGGCAAGAAACGGGAAAGTGCGCGCCTCCTGGGCAATGTCGCCGGGGGAGGTCTCGTCTGCATACAAGACCGAGTAGGTCATGTCCTGAAGGGAGGGATCGACATAGGCGTCGAACAGGCGTTTGAGGGCCACATCGACCAGCAGGGGTTCCCACTCTTCCTTGCCAAAAGGGGCCTTGCCGGGGCAGAACAGAACTACGCGCGGCGGCGCGCCCCGCCCAATACTGTCGATAAACTGCCTGATCTGCACGGCATCACCACGGTTCGACGACGCGGTGGAAGATGGCCGTGGCCAGTTGCTCAAGCGCCTCGGACGCGGCCCGGTTTTCCTCCTCCGTGGGGAACGAGCGCACCGTGGGCAGGAACACTTCCGCATTGCCGCGAAGCCGGTCGGAGGAGAGCCCCGCGGCGCGGGTGTAGAAGCTGGTTTCGCCGGTCATGGCGTGGTCTTCCCAGAGCACCTGGCCCGTGGCGCGGTCCATAAGCCGGACTCCGGCAGTGATGGCCATCAGCGTCTGCGTCACCTCGTCGTTTCGGTCCGTAATGAGACCGCGCCGCGACAGACCGGTAATCATGCCCTCAACCAGCAGGTCGGCGTCGGCCGCCTTCACCACCTGCAGCCGCGAGTCGGTGATGAACTTACGGGTAACCGCCTCGGTCAACGGGGCCTGAAGATCATATTCGCGGGTCTTGTCGTAGAAGGGGGAAACGGCGATCGTGCGGTACTTGGGGTCGAGCGAACTCTGCGTGGAATAGCCGCACCCGGCCAGCGCCGTCAGCGCAAGCACAGCCGAGCAGCCGAGCAATACGGCCCGAAAGCCGATGCGTTCCGCAGCGGGTCTCCCCGTCATTGCGCTACTTGGCCCCTTGCTTTCCGTACTTCATGCCCACATGGGTCACCCCGGCGTTGTTGTCCAGCCAGGTTTTGGCCGTGGCCGCCGCGCCCGTGTCGGTAAAGTCCTTCGCAAGCATCTCATAGTAGAGGCGCGCCGACGAGAACTGGCGGCGCTTCTCATAGAACCGCGCCGTGGCCAGACGCTGGTTGGCGACGGACTCGCGCATTTCACCGCGCTTCGATTTCAGATCGGCAACACGCGCGTCCTGCGGGTAGCGGGTGGCAAAGTCGTCAATGGCGTCAATCGCCATCTGGCTGGGCGTCTGGTCATAGGCGGGCTTGAGCGAGCCTTTGTAGTAGCACATCGCAAGGCCGTAGCATGCCTCGTCAACCCAGTCAGAACCGGAGTAGTCCTCCACGACGCGGCGGTACTCGAAGGCCGCCTCGGTGTATTCCTTGCGGGCATAGTGGCTCAGGCCGATCTTGTACTGGGCCTCTGCGGCCTCCGCCGTGAACGGCTGGTTCTCCACCACCATCGCGTACACCTCGGCGGCGTGCTTCAGCGGGCGCTTCTTGAACAACGCCCAGCGCTTTTCGATCTTCTTCAAGCCCTTTTCATAGTACTGGTCGCCAATTTCGTACTGCCGCTTGATCGCTTCCTGATAGCGCTTGGTGTTCGGATAGCCCGCCAGAAGCTGCTGGTACGCCTTGGCCGCGTCCATGCTCTTCCCCTGCGCCATGAGAATTTCGGCGCGCAGGAACTGGTTCTCGTCGGCCATCGCGTCCTTGCCGAAGAATTCGGTGAACTTCTCGGTTTCGCGCAGTGCCTTTCGGTAACTGCCCTCCACGAGGAGTCCGCGCGTGTATTCGATCTGCAGTTCGGCCGTTTCCTTTGGCATCCGCTTCATGTTTACAAAGCGACCCGTCTGCGGCGTCCAGGTCCATTGCGCCTGCGCCGACACGGCCCAGCCCAGCACCACGACAAACGCCGCAAATTTAAGACTCGTGCGCATGATGGTTTCTCCGCGAAACTCTGACGTTCCAGCCTAGCTGAACGGAAAAATGTCCGTCCAGATTGTCAACATACTAGCAGGACAGCCAACCGCAAGGCAACCCCGGGAAGGCACGCCGCCAACCCATATATGGCGGTGCGCCGCAGGCGGCGACGCCATATCTCGGCGGACCATGCCCGAAAGGCCCCGGACCCGACGGCATATCCCGGTGGTTCAGTCTCCGACCGCGGTCTTCTTCTTTGCCGCAGGTTTCTTCCCGGCAACGGGTTTCTTGGCTGCCGGCTTTTTCACGGCCGGCTTCTTGGCGGCAGCTTTCTTCTTCGCCGCCGGTTTGGCGGACGCCGCCTTTGCCGGTTTGGGAGACGCAGTCGTCCCCTGCTTTGCTACCCGGTCCAGATACTGCTCCACCAGATCGAAGCTCTTCTCAATGGCGGTTTTAAGTTCGGCACGCGCGACCTTGACCACGCGGGACCACTCCTTGGCCACTTGGCGGGCTTCATCCGCAACATAGTCGTTGTCACTGAGCGCCTTCTCCATGGTCTTGCCGGCCTTCTTGTGCACCATGTCGAATACGTCCAACGCTCCCTTGAACATCTTGCGCTCCAAGCCCACAGCCTCCTTGGCGCCACGCACGCCCAACGTTTTGCCGGAACCCAGCGCGCTCTTGGCGCTCTCCGACATGAACTCACCCGCGGCATGCGCCGCTTTGCCCACTTCGTCCATACCCTTTCGGGCCAATCCCACCTTCTTCTTGCACGCCATGTTGGTTCTCCTCCTTCAGCGCAACGGCCTGGACTGTTGCGCCTTGGCTGGTTTTCTTTTATCTTACGCCTTGGGAGGGGCAAATCAACAGTTTTGCACCCCCGTATGCGCCAAAAAAACACGCCGCCGGAAGGGCAGTGCCCCACCGGCGGCGTGCATCACACTGTTTGACCTAGAAGAGGCCGGGCACGAAACCGTCCTCCGTGCCGGAGGCCCGGTAATAAACGCCGCCCGGCGCGTTGAACAACTGCACCACGCGCAGCAGCTCGGAAATGTCAATCACCCAATCGCCCGTGTAGTCCGCATCGTGGGGCACGCCGGTCTGTTT
>CAIJOU010000019.1 GCA_903822375.1 Candidatus Hydrogenedentota bacterium | reverse complement strand
CGGCAGTTCCATGTCCGTGTCACTGAAAACAACCGGTACGTCCAACGGGAGAACCTTGTGGCAGAGGTCGAGCAGAACCACCGAGTCCTTGCCGCCGCTGAAGCCAATATAGACCGCATCGCATTTTCCCGTGTAGGAGTCGCACATCTCCTTGATGCGCTTGAGCGTGTCCACCACCAGCCCGGTCATGATGCCACTGTTTATAGCCACCATCGCGCCGACATCTACCGGAACCAGCTTCACTTTTCTTCGTGTCTTTGCGCCGTCGGGCGAGCCTTCGTCCCCGTGCAACGCACCCTTCCATTCGATGTCTAGCGGCTTGTCGTGGCGAGTCTTATTGAGTTTCGCGATTTCTTCGCCGCGATACAGATACACGTTCTGCTTCGCCCAGAGGAGCGGACGCCGCTCCAACGGATCGAACACCAACTGTGCTTCAAACCCAGTAAGCGCCAGTTCCTCCGCGAAGACCGGACGGATTTCGCTCGCCACGAACTTTCCTGTCTGCGTCGTCAGGCGGTACCCGCGAGTACGCTGGTCCCACTCGTAGCTATACATCCGCGGCCAGCTCAGGCACGATGCCGTTCAGTCTGCATACCTTGCAATATAAGCGGAAGTTTGAAATCATGACTTTAATTGTGGAAACCGCATACCCTGACTCCCGTGCAATCTGATCCGCTATTTCTCCATTTTCGACGCGGCGCGCCCACACAGCGACATGTGGATTCGTGCCGTCAGCACGGAAACTCCGCCAAGTTGATGGCGATAACGGACGTCCCTCCAAGCCGATGATTTTGCATTCCGCCTCCTGTACTTCAGCGGGCGGCGGCATCTCCTCTGCCTGATATTCGTCCTGTTTCCCCTCCCTTTCCAACCGCAACCGTCGATCCCACAATATTTCGCCCTCGTAGCTGAAATACGAAAAACCGTTTGCAGCCGACCAACCCAATAAATGCATCACCAACCTCGAAATCGTCCATGCCTTGCCGCCGTATTCCACTTGGTTGGCGTCATCCAATACGTTGCAAGTGATATTACTGTCCTTTGTGAAGACCAGTTCTGCGCCAATCGGTACACAAAGGCTACGGAAGCGCGTGTTCGGGCTACGCACACGACTGCCCGGTACGGACCAGTCGTGTGCTTTTGCGCGGGGTTTCTTCGTATTCGGAAAGACATTGTTCCCGCCCTGATAGTGTTTCGCGCAGACGCGCAGGAAAGTGTCGTTATCCGACAAGGCGTATTCCTCACGGAAACGAATGCGGTAGAGTAAATTCAACGCGAATTCTATATTTGCAACAGACACTCTCTCTTCCAGCACAACCAGTGTATCAGCAGCGGATGTCAGTTTTTCCGAAAAATCCTCCGGCAGGGGGATCGCCTCCGTACTGCACCAGCAGGGCACCCCGCCGATTTCCGTCGCATGGACTTCCGACAGGAATTGCACGCGGATGCTCTCCAACGCCTCAGCGGTCAGGTGCGGCATCGCCTGTTCGATTTCATTAAAAGTCAAGGTGCCGTCTGCCTCTTCAAGCCATCCGGCAATTGTTTCCGAGATTGCTGCCAGACT
>CAIJOU010000018.1 GCA_903822375.1 Candidatus Hydrogenedentota bacterium | reverse complement strand
TATGCTACACTACGACGTCAAATTGCAGATCTGTACTGTAGAAATTCAGGTTTATGCCCAATATAACCAAATTCATCAATAATTATTCCTTCTGGTCTCCGGAAGTCAGTGTCCCTACGGACCTTCCCTGGCAGCAGCCCGAAAACGCTTTACGGCACCTGGCCGCACCTGTTTACGCTGTACAGCACCCAAAGGGCGTCCATTTCACCACCTCCGGTACCGTCTGTCTTGGGGCGGCGGAGATACCCGAAGGGGCCTTCCGCTTGGCGGGCATTTCTCCGCCCGTGGATTTGGCACGGTTGGGAGACGCCACTTTTTGCGAAGACCACGACCTTTCCCTGCCGCTTTGCGCCGGTTCCATGGCGCATGGCATATCCTCTGAGTCGCTCGTGTCCGCCATGGGCCGTGCGGGCATGCTTGGTTTTTACGGCGCAGCCGGCCAGTCTCCCGAAAGAGTGGAGGAGGTGCTGGTGCGTCTTCAGGAGACGCTGGCCGATATTCCTTTTGCTTTCAACCTCATAAACAGTCCCAATGACCCCGCTTGGGAAATGGCGGTGGCAAACCTGTATCTCCGTCGTGGCCTGCATTTGGTGGAGGCATCGGCGTATCTTTTCCCCACGCCCGCATTGGTCAAGTATCGTGTTTCGGGAGTCTACCGCCGAGCGGACGGTACCGTCATCGCACCCAACCGGATTATCGCGAAGGCTTCCCGTGTCGAGATTGCCGAACGCTTCTTTGCCCCGCCGCCGGAGAAGGTCCTTCGGCGCCTGGTCGAGTCGGGCGATATCACTGCAGATGAGGCGGTGCTTGCGGCGGAAATCCCCCTTGCCCAAGACTTGACCGGCGAGGCCGACTCAGGCGGACATACGGACCACCGCGCCGCGCTGGCCATGCTTCCCAGCCTGCTGACGCTTCGCGACGAGGCGGCCGCGCGGTATGGATATTCAATTCCCCTGCGTGTCGGCCTGGCTGGGGGGATTGCAACGCCCCAGTCGGTGGCCGCCGCTTTTGCCATGGGCGCTGCCTGGGTACTGACGGGGTCGGTGAACCAGGCCTGTGTCGAGTCGGGCTCTTGCGATGCCGTGCGCGCGTTGCTCGCCGGTGCCTCGCAGACCGACGTGGCGCGCGCACCCGCCGCCGACATGTTTGAGATGGGCGTGACGGTGCAGGTACTCAAAAAGGGCGTGCGTTTTGCCGAACGCGCCTCACGGTTGCTGGAACTGTACAAGAAGCATGAATCCATTGAGGACATCCCCCTTGAGGACCGGAGCAAACTCGAGGCAACCATCTTTCGCATGCCGTTAGAGGAGGTATGGGGCCTCACCAGGCACTTCTTCGAGTTGCGCGACCCGCGCCAGATACAGAAGGCGGCGGACAGCCCCCGTCATCTGATGGCGCTCGTCTTCCGTTGGTATCTGGGCCAGTCCCCGCACTGGGCCAACAACGGCGTGACCGATCGTGTGGACGATTACCAGGTTTGGTGCGGGCCGGGTATGGGCGCTTTCAACGACTGGGCGCGGGGCTCTTTTCTGGAATCGCCGGAAAACCGCAGCGCACCGCTGGTGTCACGCAATCTGCTGTTCCATGCCGCCGTGCTGCTGCGCGCGGCGTCGTTGCGCGCCCAAGGGGTCAGTCTGGCCCCGTCCGACATTCGCTGCACACCTTTTCAGGATGAAGAATTGTCCAAGTACTGGACTTTTGAATACGGGAGAGACGCATCATGAAAAAGTACAACCATCTTCTCTTGGCTGCGGCGATCATAGTGGTTTTGATTGCGTTCGATCATGCCACCAAGTGGGTCGCCATTCAGTACCTGCGTCAGCCCCCCTTTCCATGGCGTTCTCCCGGTGACCTGATTCGCATCCAGTATGCGGAGAACACCGGGGCATTTCTGAGTCTGGGGGCCACGCTCTCGCCCACACTGCGGGCGTGGGTCATGATGGGGCTCAACAGTGTCATTCTTGCCTGCGTGGCGGCCTGGCTCATCTTTGGCCGTTCCCGGCCGTTGGTGGTGCCCGTTTCGCTTGCCATGATCCTTGCCGGGGGACTGGGCAACCTGATCGACCGCGTGTTCCGCAACGGGCATGTTGTGGACTTTATGAACATCGGCGTCAATTTCGGTGAGTCCAGTCTGCGTTCGGGAATCTTCAATGTCGCCGATCTCGCCATAGTCTTCGGATTGCTCCTCCTGCTGGTCCATGAGTTTCGTCATCCGCGCGTTCTTGAAAAAGAGCCCGGCGTTCTGCAGCCGGAAAAGCCGATGTTCCGGGACGGTTCCGGCCAAGATTGAAACTGGCAAGCCGCGCCTATACAATGACCGTCAAGTAATATGTTGAGGAACACACTATGGCGCGGACAGCGGTCGTTTATTGCGCGGAGGCGCTCGCTCACGACACAGGGGAAAACCACCCTGAGTCGCCCTCGCGCCTGAAGGCCGTGCTGGACGCCATGGATGCGGTCGG
>CAIJOU010000017.1 GCA_903822375.1 Candidatus Hydrogenedentota bacterium | reverse complement strand
GATTCTTCGCGTCGATGACGACGCCCTTGTCGCCGGTCGGGTAGTTGAACACGCTCGTGGCGATTTCCGCGCCGTTGGCGATGTTGACGACAACCGCACGCACCGAGTTGGTGCCAAAATCGATCCCAATGGCGTACTTTTCGCTCATTCTCCGACCTTTCTCCCCGCGCCTCGCGCGGCCGACGGTTTAAGGCATGCGCCCGCCCCCGCGGACGGACTTTAGAGGGTCATTATAGCCAAAGAAAGAAGACATCGCCAGACTCTCCCTGCCGGAGAGGCCATAAATGCTTGCCCGGTCCGGATTGGAGGCGGTGCGGCCCGCCTGTTCTTAACGTCCCGCTTGTTGTGCGGAGCGGTCGTCCGGTGCTGACGGTGTGGTCCGTTCGCGTCGTTCCAACTTGACCGCTCCCAGCCAAAAGGTTCCCGTGCCGCCCCGGTTGCCCACGGCCACCCTGAACTCGCGCAGGTCCGCCGGAATGTCCACGCCCGGCTCAAAGGGGATTTCATAATGATGCCAGTCACGGGTGCCGCTGATATTGAGAAAGTCCGTGTGGTAGTACTTCCCTGACGCGTCCTTTCCCTCCATGATGACGCGCAGGGTCCGGGAACCGAATTTGCCCGTGGCAAGGTCGGCGCATTTGAGCATGAAGGAAAAGGCGTACGCTTCGCCCGCCCGGGGGATGAAGGGCGCGCTGCGACCCTCCGGGTCGCGCACAGGGCTGAAACTGGCGGTCGGCATCGGACGCTTTTCCTCGTCCGTATCGGGGGAAACAGACACCCGCAGGCAGCGCCCCCCGCCGAGCACATCAGGTCCCTCCTCAATCACTCCACCCTCGGGAATGCCCACCCCTTCGAGGGGTTCCCTGAAGTCCCCGCGGCCCAGCAGATTCACCGCCTCGCTACCCGCCGCCCGTGACTGCGCCGGATCATCGGTGCCCTGTGCCACCGCAGACGGTTCCTGACGCAGAATGCCGTCGGGCCGCCTTGTGTGCGCACCGTCCGTCCCCGCGTAAAAGAGCACGGCACAAAGCAGGAGCACGCCCGCAATAAATGCTGCCACGAACCAGAAGCGCCTCCAAAGGGGCAGGCGTGCGGTTGCGCCCAACAGCCCGCCTTCCCTTTCTTCTTCCACCGAGGCGCAGGCCATCCCCCGGGACTTCCACGACCCGCATGGTGCCGGGGGCGTTATCATAAGCCTGCGGTCCCACCAGGAAAGCGCGCCGGAAAGACCCAGGGCCAGCACAAGAAACAGTGCGCCAAGACCAAAACCTTTGCCCCAGGGCGGTTCGTAGACCATTTCCAGCGTCTCCGTGCCCGCAGGCAAAGAAACGAGCACCCGGCCCCATTCATCAGCAGTCCATGAAACGGGCTTTTTGTCTGCATAGGCCCTGAACCTGGGCCATCCCAGAATGTTGATGACCACCTGTTCCCGGGCCGGCGTCGGGGACGGCAATTGCACCACGGCCCCTTTGGCGGAAAATGATACGGGCAACGGCGCGCGCTTCGACCCCATTGCGAAAGCCAACGGGGCCGGGTCGGTCAACTCCACGAGCGTGTAGTCTCCAATCCCGATCCTGATGCCGGAGGGCCAGCGTTGAAACAGTTTATCGTTTAAGGGCGGCAGCTTCGGACGGCAAATAATCCACTGGACGCCGTAGGCACGCCAGGCCTTCATCGGGTCACTGTTAAACCGGTTGAAGATGGGCCGGGAAAATGAATGAAACCACGTGATGGTGTTGTACCGGCTCAGCGAGAGGACCTCATAGACCGAAGGCATGAATCCGACCAGGGCATTGGGGAAGTCCGGAGTCTTGAACCAGGTGGTAAGCTCCTTCTGTCGGGTCCATGGAACGACGCGCTGCGGAAACTTTGCGGGCATGTCCCGTATCACGGCATTAATCCGGGGCGACAATGGGGGGTAGACAGGGCAGGGGCGTTTGTTCCACGTCGGAATGTCAACCGCCAAACCTGCCCCGACAAGTGCGATTGCCGCGACGGCAATACTCGACTGAACAAGCTTCCTGTGACGAAGACCGATGGAAAGCCGCTCATAGAAAAGAGCGCCCGCAAGCGAGGAGAAAAAGACCAGGAAGACAAAGTGCCGCCACGGCTGCCTGAATTTTGCAAACCAGGGCAGGGAGGTAATCCATTTGCTTGCCGGTATGGGACTGTTGGAGCCAAGACTGACAAGAAGGGCAAGAACGGCGAGCAGAAGGATGATGTTGCGGGCATACGTGCGCCTGGGCCAACGGACAACCAGCAGGCTCGCGAGCAGGAAGACGCATCCCCATGAGAATACCGCCCCAGAGTAGTAGTACACGCCATATCCAACCTGATCCTGCTGGTCAAAGATGGGATGCGCCATGGAGATGCCGGGCGGCGGAACCAGAATGGCCAACAACGCCTTCCACGGGATTCCCCTCATCTCGCCTGCATTGGAGGCAAAATTTCTGAGCACATCCCTGGCGAAGTCCACTTGAACCCACGCCAACGGCAATGCAATTGCGACCGCAATCAACACGGCGGGGATGTTCCAGCACATCTTGCGGAACGATATGGCGCCGCACAAGAACAGTGACATGATGATGATGGATTCGAACAGTATTGCATACGCCCACAGTTGGGAGAACCCCGCATGGAAGGCGCATCCCAGAACAGCCCCCGTGCCCAGTGCCCATTTCCAGGAGGCATTTCGGAGCAATGCGGGAGCGCAGCACCCGAATATCAGGGGAATCCATGCGGACATGGTGGTAAAGCTCATCCAGGAGCGACTGGTGACGATTAGAAATCCGGAAAAGGTGAAGGAAAGTCCAACGGCACAGGCCAGCGCGGGAGACAGCCCCCATTTTCGCCCCGCCCAAAAACCGCCCGTGACGGCAAGCAGGAGACTGAAGAACACGGTGACTTCAACGAAAAGGAATTCGTTCCCAAGCAGATAGCGACTAATCCCGTAGGCCAAATACAGGGGGAGGTAGGTTATTGGCGTGCCGCATTCCGCGATCGGCTCACCTCCGCCCTGAAACGGATTCCAAGCCGGAATCACGCCTGAAAACAGGGCCCTGCAGCCATACATGACGGCGGGTCCCAAGCCGAGGAAGTTGTCATCGTGACTGAAAAACATGGGACTTTTCAGTTCCAGACAAGCGAAACCGATGACGGTAAGAACCAAAGCGACCGCCGCCCACGCCCACAGTTCCGCGCGGGACGCTGGTTGCGGAGTTTCCTCTTCGCCGCCACCCAAAGGCAGATACCCGATGGCATATTGAAAGAGAGGGGGAATCTTCCAGAAAGTCAGGTTCTTTTCCGGGGTTCGCGGGCCTTCTTCGCCGGTGCCGTGCGGAGGACGAGTGTTCAAGACAGTCCCGTCCTTCTCTTGTGTTGGCCGGCTCGGCCTGCCATTGCCGTGCGGATTTCGAAGAACGGTGCTTCAGCACGCGGAGGATTGTCCGAAAAGGGCCTGTCCGATGGGTCAACCGGTCCTACAGTGCACCGGCGCGACCCGGATTCCATGGAGAAAGGTCCAATGACAAATGTTCCGGTTTCCGCCGTTGTTTCATGAAACGTGTTCATGCGGTGGCGTTGAGAATCTTGTGAAGACAGTCGACGACATAGTCCTGATCGTCCTCCGTCATCTGGGTGAAAAGCGGAATGAGCAGCGATCTGTCCTGTGCCCTTTCTGATTCAGGCAGCGGGTGGCACAGCGGGAAGGAAACGTAGGCGGGTTCACGGTGGGCGCACATGATCCCCGTTTTCGTTGCCACCCCCAGGTCCTTCAAGGCTTGCATGACGGGAATCTGAGAGGCCTGTTCCGGCAGGCCGAGGCAGTAGCTTTGCCACGTGGACCGGGCCCACGCCGGTTCATGGGGAAGAACAAGGCCCTCTATGTCGGAGAGCAGCTTCACATATCGTTCCGCCAATTCACGGCGGCGAACTATCATGGAGGGAAGTCGCTTGAGCTGCTCCCTTCCCACGGCCGCCTGAATGTCGGTCAGGCGGTAGTTGTAGCCGAGCCCGGTGTAATGCTCGACAATCACCCGGTCGGAATGATGCCGGGCGGTGTCTGGAACCGACATGCAATGCTGGCGCCACAGCCGGAACTGCTGATCCCATTGCGCATGCCGGGTGGTGATCATTCCGCCGTCGCCGGTGGTGATGACCTTTCGGGGATGGAACGAAAAGCAGGCGGCGTCACCGTGCGGCTTGCCGACCTTCTCCCATTGGCCTTCCCAGAGAATCTCGCTGCCAATGGCGCAGGCCGCATCCTCTATGAGCGCAAGGCCGTGACGGCGCGCGATCGGAAGCAGTGCGGACAGATCGCAGGGCATTCCGATTTGGTGCACCGCAAGAACCGCTTTGGTCCTCTCCGTTATGGCCTCTTCCACCCGTTCCGGATCTATGTTGAAAGTCCGGGGATTGATGTCAACAAAAACCGGCAACGCCCCGCAGTACCGAATTGAATTGGCCGTGGCGATGAAGGAGTGGCTGACGGTGATGACTTCGTCGCCGTGTCCCACGCCGGCCGCCTTCAAAGCCAGGTGCAGCGCGGTGGTGCAGTTGGAGACGGCGCAGGCATGCGCGGCGCCCGCATACTCCGCAAATTCCTTCTCGAAGGCCGCCACTTCCGGGCCCTGGGTGACCCAGCCGGACCCAATGGGGCGGGCGGCCGCCGCCTGCTCCTCTTCGCCGAGCAGGGGCAACGATATCGGAATCATCCGTTTTGCCGGGGATGGTTTGTCCATGGCGGCACCGCCTTTCCCTTTTTCGCAAACCGCAACCGGGCGGGGTTTGCCTCACTCCCAGTTGCGCAACACTTCCTGCAACAGCAGTTCCTCTGGTGCGTAAGGAAGCGATTTGAACCATTCCACCGTCTTCTTTATGCCCTGCTCCAGGGTAACGGAGGGCTCAAACCCCAGCAGACTCTTGAACAGGGACACATCGCCGTAATGGCGCCGCACGTCCCCGGGACGGGCGTCCTGATATTGGATATACCGTTCGGCATCCAGGTTGAATTCGCGGCACACCAACTCCGCGATATGTCGGACCGGGGTTTCGTTCCCCGTGCAGAAATTGACGCATTGCCCCCGGGCCTTCTGCGTGGCGGCTATTTCCACCACCGCCCGCGCCGCATCCTCCACATACAGAAAATCGCGCCGTTGCTCCCCGTCGCCGAAAATAATCAAGGGCTGAAGATTCATGGCGCGGACTATCATCTTGGGAATCAGCTCACCCCGGAATCCCTGCCAGTGCGAGTTGGGACCGTACATGTTGAACGGGCGGATGGTCACCCATGGCAATTGGTACGTCGCGCCGTAGCTGCGGACAAACATGTCCTGTGCAACTTTGGCGGCCGCGTAGGGGGTTTCGGGATTGAGGGGGTGCTTCTCGTCCATGGGAACGTATACGGCGGAGCCGTAGGCTTCCGAGGAAGAGCAGTTGACAAACAGCTCCGTTCCGCTCTCAAGGGCCGATTCAAGGCAGTTCAGCGTGCCGTCCACGATCATGTTGGTGATTCGGTGCGGCGACTTTATGGATTCGCGAAGGCACAGCACCGCCAGGTGAATCAGCGTCGAGCATCCCTGAATGGCACTGTCCACGTCTTCCCGGCGGGTGATGTCGCCACGGACAATGGTGAGGGCGGGATGGCCGCGCAGGACTTCAAGATGGGCCATTTTCCCGTTGGAAAAGTCATCCAGCACCGTCACATCATGGCCTCGGTCAATAAGAAAACGCGTAACATGCGATCCCAGAAAGCCCGCTCCGCCGGTAACCAGCACTCGGTCTCTTTTTGTCACTGTGATTTCCCCGCTGGTGCTTGTGCCAGCCGCTATCCAAGATGAAACAACAGCAATCCTAGCACGATCAACGCGCATCCGGCAACGCGTTTTCGGGTGACTTTCTCATGAAAAAGGAGCCAAGCCAGCACAACCACAAGGAAATAGGGAACCGCCGCCCAGGTGGACCCGGTCTTCATGTCGATTTTCTGCATGGCAAAGGTGGAGAGAACGGTGACCAGCCCCAACAGGGCATAGCCGGACAGGGTTTGGGGATTCAGGAAACTGCCCAGAACACCGCCCTTGCGGGCCGCACCGGCCTTCAACAACAGCTGGGCCGTGGTGGTCAGCAGCACACAGGCCGCCATGGCGGCGTAATAGGGAAGAAACGTTTTGTCGGGGAGGACGTTCATTCTGTCTGCTCCCGCGCGATGGCCACAACGCCGCCGAGTATAAGGGCCGTGCCCGCGAGATTAAACGCGCTGACAGACTCATGCAGAAGAAAGTGCGCCGCCAGCAGGTTGAGGGGAAAAATCAGGCTCATGAACGGATAGGCGAAACTCAGCGGCAGCCGCCGAAGCACCAGAACCCAGGTTATCGCCTGCAACCCCAAAGCGGCGACAGACGCGACATACCACGGATTGACCACCACGTAGAGCAGTGCCTTTTCGGAACTGAACCGGCCGGCCAGCTTACCGAAAAGGGTGGCCAAAGACTGAAGCAGAACCGAAGCCCCGATAAGCGCGAACGCGGTGACTGCCCCGCGCACCCCGAGACGGCCTGATTCCGTCCCCGTCATGGTTCGAACCGCCTGTTCGCGCCGCGCCCGGCTCTTCCTTGGGGACGGATGCGCCTGTCGTTCGTGCTTGGCACGGTTCAATGCTCTCCCAAACGCTCGTCCGGCATGGAGGCCAAATGTCCCGTCAGGCGCGCAATCCGGTAAATCGGACGCGCACGAACTTCGTCCAGAATGCGCCAAAGGTATTCACCCAAAACGCCAAACATGGTCATTTGAAGGCCGGACAGGATGAGTATGGCGATCATGACGGCAGTCCATCCCTGTATCGGGTTGGAAAGAAAGATGCGGTTGATGGCCAGAAAAACGGAATAGAGGAAACCGAGGGCGGCAACGCAGCATCCCGTGAGAGACATTACACGCAGCGGGGTGTAGGAATAGGCAACGAAGAAATCCGCAAAGAGTTTCAGACGCTTGGCAAGGGTCCACTTGCTTCCCCCTCTGGTGCGGGGGCGTCGCTCGTAGGGGACCACGATAAGCTTGTGGCCCGTCAACAGGAACAAGCCTTCCAGGGTCATGTTGCGTTCCTTGAACTGCCGCATTGCGACCAGCGCGTGGGGCCCCAGCAGGTACATGCTCGCGCCGCCGGCGGGCAGATCGGCCGAGACAAGATTGCGGGCCAACAAATGGAACCCCGAAGACAGGCAACGGGATGTCCACGGGTCTTGTCGCGCATTCCGCACGGCCGCAACAATCTGGCTGTCCGGCCCCAGTTTCTCAAGCATTTGGGGAATCAGCGACGGCGGGTCCTGGAGATCGCAGGCAAGAAAGCACGCGGCATCGCCGGTGGCGTGTTCAAGTCCCGCGCGGATGGCGGTGTGCGCGCCGTAATTTGAGGCGAATTTTATCCCGCAAACATTGGGATCCTGTTCGGATATGCGCGTGATGTGTTCAAACGAATCGTCCTGGCTTCCATCGTCGACAAAGAGGATTTCGTAGCTGAACTCCGGAAGCGCGTCGTTTAGGACGGCGCGGACCTCTTTGTAGGCCTCCCAAACCGCGCTGCCCTCGAAATACACCGGAATAATGATCGTAAGCTTCATTTTGTGTCCCTCGTTACAGGCCGAGCCGGGCAAGTGATTCACATTCCCCCTGATCCGGAAGTTCGTCTGTCTGCCCTGTGCCGCGTTGCGGGCGCGCAGGGTGGCCATAAGCCACGGTGTATGCGGGAATCGATTTCACGACCACTGCGCCCGTGCCGATGAGCACCCCGGCGCCCAGGGCACATTCAGGCTTGACACTTGCCCCCGCGCCCAGGAAACAGTGACTCCCGATTCCGACGTGGCCCGCTATGGAAACCCCGGGACCAAGCAAAACGTTGTGACCCAGCCTGCTGTGGTGTTCCACGACGCTGTTGCCGTGCGCGCAAAACAGGTGTCCGACGGAAACGAAACTGCCCACACAGACTCCGGGAAAAATGAGCGCGTTGAGGCCAAGCGTCGCCGATGCCGCCACCGAAGCGCGACGGGAAACCAGATTGGGAACAGGCACCTTCTTTTCCCGCAACTCATGAAAGACACGGCAGGCAAACGCCGACACCTTGGTGCCCATGGCCACGAAAGCGCCCGCCCCCGAACCGGGTGTCATGCACAGCCCCGACGTTATGCCGCCTAGAATCGGGTAACCGCCGGGCCCGAGCGCGCCAATCTCAAAACGGTCATCATAGAACCCTTCTATGCTGTAATCTCCGCCCAGCTCACCGTCTATCAGGTCGGCAACGAGTGCGCCGCGGACGCCCGCCCCAAAAACTCTCAGCCTCATCATATGGCCAGCACCTCCAGCATAACCGCGGCCACCGTCTCAACCTCTTCGTCTGTAAGACTGGGATAGATTGGGACAGACAACAGGTGAGCCACGGCATTCTCTGTCTCGGTAAAGTCTCCCGGCAGATGAAACAGGGAGTGCAGTCCTGCCGGGGCCACGGGGAGACGAAAGGCAACTCCGCGTCCCGCCGCATGCGATATGGCTGCTTGCACGTCGGCAACGGAGACCACAAACCGGAAATGGTAGGTGTCGCGGGCGCGCATCGCCTGAACAATATGCTGCGGGAAGGCGCTTTCAAGCGCGCGCATGTACCGGCCGGCGATTTCGGCCCTGCGCGCAAGAAAAGCGTCCAGCCGTCGCCATTGGGACATCACCAGCGCCGCCTGGAGATCGGTGTAGGGCAGCCAAAGACTGGGTGACGGCATCTCCGAGGAACCGTCACGCAGGTCGACGGCGCGTGCCAGCATGCGCGGGTCGTCTGAAAGGAGCATTCCGCCCTGGCCCCCCGTCAACAGCTTGGTCGCGGCGAAGGAGAGTATTCTCACATGACCCTTGGATTCTGTGCGGGAGACGGCGGGCGGAGAAAGGCGTTGCGCGCAGTCTTCAATGACCAGCTTGGAACGCCCCGTCCATCCTTCAATGTCGGCACGGATGCCAAAAAGATGGGGAACAATGACCGCGTCCACGTCCTTCCTGCCCGTAGTGGACGGGGCGAGGGAGAATGTGGCGGGGTCTATGTCCCACAACACCGGACGGCAACGGGCAAGACAAACCGCATCATAGACCGATCGGCACACATACGAAGGCAAAGCCACGGCCGCCCCGCCTTCGGGGAAATGGGCGCGCAGGGCAAGGTGAATCGCCTGGCCGCCGTTTACCGTGGAGACGGCCCCGGCGTAGCCGAGGTCCCGGGCAATCCGGGCTTCGAGCGCGGCAACGCCCTCGCCTGTGGCCAGGCGGCGTGATTGGGCGCACGCCGCCAGTGCGCTGATGTCATCCGCATCGATATGCGGGCAACTGTGCGGTATCAAGTGCATGCAGCCTTTCGTTGGTTTTCCTGTCTAGAGCCGGTCAAAAGGATACACAAAGTAATGGGGAAATTCGGCGGCAATCTTTTCCCTCCCCAAACCCTGGAAAAATGAGGGGGCCGCGAAGGGCACAACGTAGACCCGATATGCCCCCATCTCGCCGCCCCATTTCCGTTTAAACAGTGCCACGCCCGATTCTGGACCGGGAGAAGACTCCCAGTTCCAGTAATTCCGGCCCGCTTCCCGTGAGTCCTGAATGGCCCTGCCGATGAGAAGTGTCGGCGCCTGGAATGTGCGCGCACTGTGCAGCGCGCAGGGCATGTAATAGCTTGTCGTCCGCGGCGAATCCAACACCATCAGTCCCGCAATCATCCTGTCTTCGTGATGTGCAAAGTAGCACCGGACGTGCTCTCTTTCGCACGCGAGAAAGTCCACGGTTTCCCGCGGCTTCTGGGGAATGCCGTAGTCAACGCAGTTCATGGCGTAAAGCGTGTAGAACTCTTCTATTCGCTCCGGGGTCACCCCGGTGGACACCGTCACCCCCAGGCGCTGCGCCTTGCGGATGTCATAGGCGATGTGACCGGGTATGGAGAACCGGTCGGTGTCAAGATAGTGGGTGAACTTCTCGACCACCAAGGCCTCCGGAAAGGCCGCGTCGTAACAGGAATAGTCATCGTTGAGAAAGGGTGTGTAGAACGCCGCCGAGAGGACGTCCCCGCGCTCGTGAAGGATTGTCTTCACCGCGTCAAAGAGGGCCCTGTGCGTCTCGCCGGCTTTCGGCCCGCCGGCACAGAGCACGCCCGCATTTGGACCGAAAAAGGGAAGCGAGCAATAAACCGTCCCATCATTGCCCGTCCGGAGAAAACCGGGCAGGACACCGGCCATCTCCCCGTCACGGAACGCCGCAAGATACATCGGCTCGCCGATTCCCACCCCGACCAGCATGTCCCGGTAAAACGGGTAATGATAGGCGAGCACCGACGGCGAATCGCCGCCCAGCCGGTTCAGAAAGGCGCAATAGGCCTCATCTTCATGTGCGCCAAGCACACGGCATTCGATTGTCACTGTGTCGATCCCTGTTTTCGCATGGTGCTAACTCAAGAAAGTGCCGCAATGCAGTCCGCTGGCGACGCGCACACGCACTCAATTTGCCGGTTGGTCCATTCCGGGTGCATCGGCAACGACGGCGGCCTTTCGTCACCGATTATCGCATTCTTCTCCACTGGTTACCCCGCAAACAAAAATGAGCCCGGCATTCTTGCCCAACTGCACGTCAGCGGCCATGCGATTGTGGAACCCCAAGGAACTATCCCTTTAGCTCGATCAACTTGCCGCCGGACTTCAACGATTCATCGGTTGCCTCAAGAAGCGAAACCACGCGCAATCCCTGATTACCGTCGTTGAAGGGAGCCTCACCCTTGTTGATGCAGTCAAGGAAATACTGGCCTTCGAGTCTCAGGGCTTCTTTGGAATCCAGCCACGGGGAAGTCACATCGCCCGTACGATAGCTTGCCTGGATGCCGTACCGGCCTTCCAGGGTGGTCACTTCGGCGCCTTTGTCGTAGATCCGGATCTTTTCATCCGGATTAAGGTCGTCCCACACGAGCATCTGCTTGCTCCCGCCCACAACGGTGCGCCGCATCTTGGTCGGGGCCAGCCAGTTCAAATGGAAATGGGCGATTAGATTGTCCGGGTAATGCACCGTCACGTAGGCGACATCTTCCAGTCCCGTGTTGAAATGGGCGCTGCCTTGGGCGGAAATGGCTTTGATGTTGGAGCCGAGCAGGTAGTCCATAATCGAGAAGTCATGGGGCGCCAAATCCCATATCACGTTCACATCGTGCTGGAAGAGCCCCAGATTCACCCGAACCGAGTCGAAATAGTACAAAGTCCCGAGGGCGCCGCTCTCAATCAGTTCCTTTATTTTGCGCACCGGCGGGGTGAACAGAAAGGTGTGATCGACCATCAGGCAACGGTTCTGCTTCGCCGCCAATTCAACCAACGACCGGCACTGTTCCGAAGTGGGGGCCATGGGTTTTTCCAGCCAGACATGCTTCCCGTGTTCCAGTGCCTTGCAGGCAAGGTCGTAATGCGTGAATACGGGCGTGGCGATCACCACCACGTCCACCTCGGAGGAGGTTATGGCGACATCGTCGTCCGTGATGGCCACATCCGGATACTGGTCCCGTGCCGCGTTTTGCCGTTCCGGCGACTGTTCGGATATATAACGCAGTTTGCATCCGGGAAGTGAATTGAATACCCGTGCAAGATTGGGCCCCCAATACCCGAACCCAATCAAGGTGACATTTAGCATCACATTCTCCTCTTGTCTCGAGCCGATAATATTCCATTATTGCGGTCGGATCAAAAAGAAAGCGGATGCGGTTTGCGCATGACGCGCGAAAAACCGCCCGCGCACCCGCATGAACAGGAAGCGTTCTGCGGGCGTCGGCAGCGTCACAACGGGCGGCTTTTTGAACCGGGAACAATACAAACAGAGAGGGGCCGACCCATCGGCATGGCCATGATGAACGGGGTGGAAGGTGCGGATTCGCGTCTTTTCCGCAAAACCCGGGAAACAGGCGGTTGCGCCGTGGATAAACCCTGTGGGCGACGCGTGTTCCCGTCCATAAGGCCCATCGGGTCCGCGGTTCCGAACGACTTGCCCGGCGCCGGCCGTTATTCGAAGTGCATTTCCGCGCGCACTTCGTCGCCGACGGATTTGCTGAGGGAGAAGCCGACCTTTCGGCAAAGGCGGATCATGGCGGTATTCTCGGGATGAATGACGCCGATGATGCGGGCCGTGCCCTCGGCCCGGGCCACGGCGATGGTGTGGCGCAGCAGCGCCTCGCCGAGACCGCGCCCCTGGAAGGCGTCGTTTACGACCACGGCGAAATCCATGTCGCGGGTGCCGTGTATCTTGACGAGTCGCGAGATCGCCAGAATGCAGTCGGTATCCTGTGACTCGTCGTGCTGAACAGCCACCAGGCCCACCTGGCAGTCGTAGTCCACAAAGCAAAGCTGGGTGAGCCGGTCGTGTCGAATGCGCTGGTCGAGTGACAGCAGGCGCAGGTAGCGGAAGTACACGGTTTCGCTGGAGAGGGTGTGGTGAAAGGCGACCATGGCGCCCTCGTCCTCGGGACGCACCGGGCGCAGGACAATTTCGGAGCCGTCCTTGAGTGTGGTGCGGGCGACATGTTCGGACGGATAAGGCCGTATCGCAGGCCGGGGCAGGGCGTTTTCGGGGGTGTCCGGATCATGCAGTGTCACCCAGGCGTCCAGCGCCACAACCCCTTCGGGACCGATGACGACCGGGTTGACCTCAATGGAGCGAATCCACGGCTGGCCGAGAACCAGATCGCCGAAGCGGACAAACATGCGCTCCAGTTCCTCGATGCGCGCGGCCACATTTCCAAAACCCTCGCGCAGCGCGCCATAGATGCGCGTGCGCTCCATCGTCCGCCGGGCCAGGGTGGAATTGACCGGGGGCAGGGCGATGGCGCGGTCCCGGAGAATGGCGCCGAGCGGGCCGCCCGCGCCAAAAGTGAGGTAGGGGCCGAACTGCGGGTCGATGCTGCCCGCGAAGACAAGTACCAGTTCTTCCCGTCTGGGCTGCCGGACGGACACGGGAATACCGCACGCTTCGAGCAGCGAACGGCACTCGGTCTCTTCAAGCAGGGTGCGTCCGGCCTCGCGGGCCACGCGGATAATCTCGGTCGTCCTGGCCTGGGCACGGGTTTCGGAAGCGCCCCCGGCACCGGGGCGGGGCGTTTCGTAGAGACCGCGCAGTGTTTCACTGTAGTGCCACATGGCGGCAAAGATGCGGGCCGCCGCATCGGGATAGGCGAAGGTGGGAACGAGTCTTTCGGTGAGCACGTGCATGCCGGGGGCAACGGTCTCCCCGCCCATCCATGAGGCCAGCAGCGGCTTGCCCTTGCCCTCGGCGGCATCCGCCACGGCCGTGGCCGTGCGGGCCGCGTCGGCGCTGGCCTGGGGGGTGAGAATGACCAGCAGCCCGTCGCTCTCGGGATCGCACGCGGCAATTTCCACGGCCGCCGCATAGCGCGCCGGGTCTGCGTCGGCGACGATGTCGACCGGGTTGCCGTGGTTCCAGTAGATGGGCAGGACGCGGTTGAGTTTTTCGTGCGTGGACTCGGACAGGAGCGCCAGCTCGCCGCCGGCCGTGACGAGGGCGTCGGTTGCCAGCACGCCCGGGGCCGCCGCGTTGCTCACGATCGTGAGGCGCGGCCCCTTGGGCCGCGGCTGCTTGCCCAGCGCGTCCGCCATGGAGAAAAGCGTTTCCACGTCGTCCACACGCAGCACGCCGCAGCGGCGAAACGCGGCGGAAAGCACGGCGTCATCGCAGGTGTCCGTGGCGGAGTATCCCGTCGTGCGCGCGGCCCGCGCGCCCGCCTCGGTCTGGCCGCCCTTGAGCACGATGATGGGCTTGGACAGGGCCACCTCGCGCGCCGCGGAGAGGAACGAGCGCGCGTCGCCGACGGCCTCCATGTAGATCACGATGCTGCGCGTGCCTGGGTCGTTGCCCAGATAATAAATGAGGTCGCTCCACTGCACGTCGACCATGCCGCCGAAAGAGACGAACTTGCTGAATCCCGTCTTGGTCTCGCGGCTCCAGTCGAGCACGGACCGGCAGATGGCGCCGCTCTGGCTGATGAAGCCGACGGTGCCGCACAGCGCAATCTGGTCCGCAAAAGCCGCGTTCAGCCCGAGCATCGGATTCATGACGCCCAGGCTGTTCGGGCCGATGACGCGGATGCCGCCCTCAACCACGCGCTGCCGGATTTCATCCTCAAGCGCGCGCGTGGGCAGATCGCCGCGGTTGAACACGGCCGACGCGATGATGGCCGCCTTCACGCCGGCGGCAATGCAGTCGTCGAGCACGTCGGTCACCGTCTGCGCGGGCGTGATGATGATGGCCAGTTCGGGCGGGTCCGGGATGTCGCGCACGCTGGCATGGGCCGGAATGCCCAGCACCTGGCGGCGCATCGGGTTGACCGCGTGGACCACGCCGCCGAAGGGGTTGCTGACCAGGTTCCAGAATATCGTGCGCCCGACGCTTGCCGGGCGCTCCGATGCGCCGATGACGGCCACGGAACGGGGTGCAAAGAACACGTCGAGCGGATGCCGCGGCGTCTCCTCGCCGGGCACGCCGTAGGCTACTGGACTGGTCGAAGACATGCCGTCGTCCTCCTGCCGCCATTGTAGCACAGGGCGGGGTTTGTGTTTTCGCACACAGGCGCCCCATTTTGGACTGCGGTGGCAGAGCGCAGCGGCGACACCGCTTTGGCTGGCCCTGCGCCCGAAATCAGCCATTGCCGCAGCGTTGCGATTCGGATGGAGTCTTGCATAGGATTGTCTTCGGGCGTGCAGTTTGACAGAGTGGGCAGATCCGGGAAGACGGGCCATAACAGGAGGCATATCGAGTGTTCGAGTATTCGATTACGAGACTGTTTCGAGCCCTGCAACGGGCGGGAGAAATAGAGAGGCCGGTGGTTTCCAATAACCGGTCTCACCGGTCAAGGCATCTTGATATCAGCACTTGGGTCATGGTGGTCGGCATTGTCATCGGCATCTTGGGCTTTGCAGAGGACCGGCGATTGGTGCTGCTCGGCCTGACGCTTTTCATAATCGGATTGGCTGTGGCGCTGCTGGAAGCCATGATAGACACTGTAAGGAACAGGTAGACGTCCATGCGCTTTTTTTTGGCGCGCGCGTGCAGTACGGACCGCAGGCCTATTTTGCCGGCGTGTACTGGTCGGGACCGGGGCCAAGCGCGTCGGCCGGGCTGGCCGAATAGGACAGCAGATCGCGGAAATTGGGCAGCGCCGGCTGGGTGCGCAAAATGCGCCAGACACCGTCGGCCTGCATGAAGGTGAACCAAACTTCGCCGGGCTCCTCGCGCGGCAGGCTGACGGGGGCGGCGGCACGACGACCCGAGGGGTCGGACAGGGGCGCGCCGGTAAAGCGGCAATAGAGCAGCACGCTCACCATGCCCTCCGAACCGTAGCCGGAAAAATCCCAGCGCCGAATCTGGCGGTGCATGTGCGGACCGCGGCAATGCTCGAAGAACCACTGCCATGCGCGGCGCACATAGTCCGAGTCCCATCCCTGGGCGTCGTCATAGGCCGGGGCGTAAGCCGACATGACCCCTTCAAGGTCGGCGGCCGCAAAGGCCGTGTCCATCGCCTCAATGCGCGCCGTGACTTCCTGGGCGACCGCGCGCTGGCTGTCGTCGAGGCCGCCGTAGAACGGCCACCACGGTGCGGTGCCGCCCTGTGCATCATGCAGCGGCGGTAGCGGGGGATGGATGCGCGCCGCTTCATCGCCGAAGCCGGGCAGCGCGGTGCTTTGCGACTGCGCCAGCACGGGGGTCACCTGCGCCTCTTCGGCAATGCGGCTTTCCACCGTGCTGAACACCAGGCTTTCGGCATAGCCGACCTTCCCGGACAGCGGCTCTTTTTCACTCGTCAATGCGGTCACGGAGTAGGCGACCGACTCGGCGTTCAGCGGCGGCGCATCCGTGAATTGACGCTGGTCGAGCCCTTTCGCCACCAGGGCAAAGTGTGTCTCCGGCGGCACGCGCCGCCACACGTTGTAGGACACATCGCTCTCGCGGAACGGCCAGGCCACGGTCACCCCGGCGCCCTCGCGCCGCGCCGTAATGGCGCGCACCGGCGCGGGCATGTCGGGCAGCGTGAAAGCCTGCGGCTCGATTACATTTTCCCGCGTGTTCATAACGAACACACCCCGTCCGATGCGGGCGACAAAAGCCGCGTTGCCCGGTTCGGCCGGATGGCGGCGCGACAACGCCTCGTCCCACTGGGCCGCGCTGGAGAACTGGCCCGCGCGAACGACTTCGGAAAACCCGCTTAGCGCCCCCGGCGCGGCGTGGGCCGGCAGGATGGGCACCCAGTAGCGGTCACCCCGGTTGGGAATCAGTTCGGGCACCTGCGCGGGCCGCTCCATGCCGTAGGCGCCCTGGATGAGCAGGCCCGCATTGCATGCTCCGTCAATCTCGCGCAGGTTGGCGGCGAAATCAAGCGGCGTCGCCGCCGGGGCAAGCTGCATGCCCACCGGCGCGCGCTTGGCCGCAAAATCGCGCCGGGCGATAAAGCCACCCTCCACAATCTGTTCCAGTGTGGGCAGGATCGCCCCCGACCATGCCGGCGTGTTCACGCCGAACCAGAGGTCGGGGTCCCAGGGAAACTGGTAGACCGTCGCGCCCGTCATTGCGCCGTTCAGAATCATGGCGCGGTAGAGTCCGGAAGGCATGCGTGCGGGGTCACCGCCGCCGCCAAAAATGCCCGGCTCCAGAAAGCGCGCGTCCCGGTACCAGCGCGCGTCCGGGGCAACGCCCCAGTTGGTCACCGCACCCTCCAGCCACATGCCCATCAGCGCCGCGGTGCCCGGCAGCGTCTGCGCGCCCCGTTGCACGCACACCGGTGCGACATGGTCCCGGCATTCGCGCATCTTCGCGTAAAGCGGCGCCGTGTTCGCGTTCGCGCCGAGCCGTGCCGCGGCGATGCCGTCCAGCGGCAGCACCAGCATCCGCCCGTAGCCCGCCGACAGTTCCATCGCCTGCATCAGCCAGCGTGTGCGCGGCTGCAGACCCGCATCGTCGGCCGTGTCGGGATCATAGTCGTCAAAGGTGAATCCGGTAGCCTCAATGCCGCGCACCATGGTGAAGGCGCTCACCATGGCCTCAATCTCGCGCAGCGGCCACCGCTGGCCCGTGGAGGCATCACAGACCCGCACCACCACCGGCACCCCCGCCTGCTGCAGCGGCGTGAGCACCCCGGTCACATCCTCCGGGCGCAGCAGAATGCCGATGGCGCTGTAGGCGCGCATGGGCTCGGGCAGGCTCGCCCAGTGTTGGGCCACCGCTGCCGCATAGGCCCCCGGCCCCGCGCCGGCGGACGCCGTGTCGGCAAAGACAAAGAAAGGGTGTTCCGGGCTAAGTTCAACCACCGGGGGAGGATACGCCGCCGCCGCCACGCCGGCGAAGGTCGCCGCCGCGCAAAGGGCGATGAGTGCCCGTACACGCTGCAAGGAAGGGTTCCGCATCGGGTCGGCATTGTAGGCGACCATGCCGTTGGGGCACAAACGCCCCTGAGGCATAGCACCACTCCAGTCCACTATATCCTCCAACCCCCCAAAGAGTTCCGCAAAAAGGACACTTTTGGCAACTGGAGCATCTTTCGTCAATAACGTGGGGTTGCTTGCGGCGGGACACTCCCGCTTGGTTTAGCCAGTAGAGAGGCTTTTGCATTTCCTCTTAAATAGAGTGACAAAAAGGACTTAAGGGACCCAAAGGACACCGTCACCCACCGCTATGGCAAGGGCAAGTCCCGTCCTTTCCGTCCCTTAAGTCCTTTTCGTCCTTGCCCTTATACCGCGTTAGTCCTCCGGACGTTCCCCGGCCGGGGCCATCTTGACCAAACGCGGGTCGAAACGCGCCAGCGTTTCAACAAGGTCGCGCTGGGCGGCCATGACAGTGTGGATGTCCTTGTAGACCATCGGCACCTCGTCCAGCCCCGCCGCGATCAGGGTCACGCGATGTTCCTGCAGCACGGCGTTGGCTTGGTGCCAATTGAAGGTCTTCTTAGCTCTCGTGCGGCTCATGGCGCGGCCCGCACCGTGGGCGGCGCTTTCCAGACTTTCCGGATTGCCCAGACCGCGCACAATATAACCGGGCGCGGCCATCGATCCCGGAATGATGCCGATGACACCCTTGGCCGCGGGCGTGGCGCCCTTGCGGTGCACAATCACGCGCTCCCCGTCGTGCGTCTCCTTCCACGCGAAGTTGTGGTGGTTCTCAACGTCGAGCAACACTTGTGCGCCCAGATACGCCGCCAGGTGCTTGTGGATGAGCGCGTGGTTGGCCGAGGCGTATTCGCCCATGAGCTGCATGGCCTTCCAGTACTCGAGGCCCTCCTGGGTGTCCAGGCTGAGCCACGCCAGATGACGCATCGCCGGGTCCAGGCCGGGATGCAGCCGTTGCGCAATCTTGCTGTAGTAGTCGCAGACCTGCGCACCCGTGCCGCGGCTGCCGCTGTGGCTCAGCAGCGCCAGATAGGTGCCCGGTTCCAGCCCGACGGCCGGGTCGTGCACCTCCAGCGTGCCGAATTCGACAAAGTGGTTGCCGCTGCCGCTGGTGCCGAGTTGCGACCATGCCTTGTCCTTGCGCTCGCGAATGACCTTGGAAAAAGACCAGTCCCGGTCCATTACCGGATGCTGGCGGCGATGCTTGAATTCGGAGCCGATGCCGAAGCGGGTCTCGGCCGAAATCGCCTTGCGCAACTCGTCCTCGCGCTCCTCGAGCGCCGACACGGGCCAGTCCAGCACCGTCATCTTCATGCGGCAGGCGATGTCCACGCCGACCGCAAAGGGAATGGCCGCATTGCGCGTGGCGAGCACGCCGCCTATGGGCAGGCCGTAACCCACGTGCGCGTCGGGCATCAGCGCGCCGCGCACCGTCACGGGAAGACGGCACGCGTTCTCCATCTGCTTCAGCGCCTCCTCCTCAAACCCCGAACCCCACTGCTTCCACGGGGCGCTTGAGGCCCGGGCAGCCTGCTTGTCCTTGCTCATGAAAACTCCCGGTCGTACTCCGCCAGCAGGTCACGATGGGCCTGAAAGGCGATGTCGGGCCGCGCGTCGCGCGCGAAGAAACCCAGTTCCGCAGCATCACTGTCCGGGTGGGGTTCACCTTCCCATTTGTCGATGACAAAGCCCATGACGACCACGCTTCCCGAGAGGGGACTGTTGCCCTGGCTTACGCCCAGGAGCCGGGCAGAGGCCGCATGCAACGAAGTTTCTTCACGCAGTTCCCGCAGGGCGCACTGTTCCGCAGTCTCGTGCGATTCCATGAAGCCCCCCGGAAGGCACCACCTTCCCAAGCCCGGTTCCATGGCCCGGAGCGCAAACAGCAGCGACCCGGCGGCATCACGCACAAAGACGCAGCAGGCCGGCACCGGGTTGCGGTAGTAATAGCGGTTGCAGGCCGCACAGTACGGCCGTTCGCGCTCGCCGTCGTGGGCGGGCGTCAGCGGCACCCCGCAGGTGCCGCAGTAGTTCCATTCAAACGGTGTGGGCGGTTGCCATGTCATACCGTCACTCTAACCAAGGTCCGGTGTCGGGCGCAACCGAAGGGGAGCGCGAAATCACGTTTTTCTAGTGTCTGGTTGCATACTCCGCGCCGCTCATGCCATAATTCCGTTTCCATGAAACGGTCGTTTGGGCCGTGTCGGCGTCTATTTTCACTCCCAACTGAGAAGGAAACGCGCATCATGTCCCGTCTGGAAGGCAAGGCGCTGGTCGCCCAGGGCGGCGGTCCCACCGCAGTCATCAATCAGAGCATCTTCGGGGTCCTGCTTGAGGCCCGCAAGCACTCGGAGGTCACCCACATCTACGGTGCGGTGCACGGCGTGCGCGGCATCAAGAACGAGGACTTTCTCGACCTGACCGAGGTGACCACGCAGAATTTCGAGGCCGTGGCGGCCACGCCGTCGGCCGGTCTGCTGTCCACGCGCGACAAGCCGGACGTGGAATACTGCAAGGCCATTTTCGAGTCCTGCCGCGCCCACAATATCCGCTACTTCTTCTATTGCGGCGGCAACGACAGCGCCGACACCTGCCGCATCGTCAACGAGCAGGCCAACGAGGCCGGTTACGAGCTGCGTGTCGTCCACGTGCCGAAAACCATTGACAACGACCTCAAAGTCACCGACCACTGCCCGGGATACGGGTCGGCCGCGAAGTTTGTGGCCCAGGCCTTTGCCGGAGCCAACCTCGACAACCGGGCCATCCCCGGCGTGTACATCGCCGTGGTCATGGGCCGCAGCGCCGGCTTCCTCACGGCCGCCAGCGTTCTGGGCAAGAAATACCCCGATGACGGTCCGCACCTCGTCTATCTGCCCGAGCGCGCCTTCATCAAGAAGAATTTCATCGCCGACGTCCGGAAAGTCTATGACAAGTACGGCCGTTGCGTTGTGGCCGTTTCCGAAGGCATCGTTGACGACAACGGCACGCCGATCATTTCGGCCTTCACCGGCGGCGAAAAAGATGCGCACGGCAACGTGCAGCTCTCGGGCACGGGCGCCCTGGGCGACCTGCTGGCCGCCGAGGTCAAGGCCATGGGCATCAAGCGCGTCCGTTCCGACACGTTCGGCTACCTGCAGCGCTCCTTCCTGGGCTGCGTGTCCGAAATTGACCAGGCCGAAGCGCGCGCCGTCGGCGAAAAGGCGGCCAAGTTTGCCATCCGCCACAACAGCGACGGGTCCGTGGCGATCAAGCGCGAGGGCAACTACGCGGTGTCCTATTTCCTGACCCCGTTGAGCACCGTTGCCCGGCACGCCACCGAGATGCCGGCCAGCTTCATCAACGCCGAATCCAACGGCGTGACCGAAGACTTCGTCAAGTATGCCCGTCCGCTTATCGGCGAACTGCCGACGCTGGAACACCTTCACGCGCCGAAGGTTCCGAAGATTCTCAACAAAGACTGATCAAGTACAAAGCCCTTCTTCCCCCGCAGGCCACCCGCCGGCGGGGGAATTTTTTCTTGGAGCGCCGGCGTCTCGCCGGCTC
>CAIJOU010000016.1 GCA_903822375.1 Candidatus Hydrogenedentota bacterium | reverse complement strand
GGAGGGCACACCCGCCACGTCGGCGGCGAGCCGCGCGGCGATGAGCTTTTGCACAAACTCCCTGGTGGGCACCAGCACCTTGCCGCCGAGATGGCCGCACTTCTTCGCCGAGGCGAGCTGGTCCTCAAAATGCACCCCCGCCGCGCCCGCCTCGATCATGGCAAGCATCAGTTCGTAGGCGTTGAGCACGCCGCCGAATCCCGCCTCCGCGTCGGCCACAATGGGGGTCCAGGGGTCAAAGTCCTTCTTTCCGCTGAGCGTCTGAATCTGGTCGGCGCGCATGAGCGCGTTGTTAATGCGGCGCACGACGGCAGGCACGCTGTTCGCCGGGTACAGGCTCTGGTCGGGGTACATCGATTCCCCAAGGTTTGCGTCGGCGGCCACCTGCCAGCCGCTGAGGTAGATGGCCTTGAGGCCGGCCATGGCCATCTGAACGGCCTGGTTGCCCGTGAGCGCCCCCAGCGCGTTCACATAGGTCTCCGTGTGCAGCAGTTCCCACAGTTTCTTTGACATTTCCGTGGCGATGGTGTGCTGCACCCGCATGGAGCCGCGCAGTATGAGTACCTTTTCGGCGGAATAGGGCCGGGTGATGCGCGCCCAGCGCGGGTCGTCTTTCCAGTAATTCTCCAGGGCGGCCACCTCATTGGGGCAGACCAGGAGGTGAGGGTCGCACTGGTCCTCCCAGCCGCAGAGTCCGCAGTGTCTTCCCTTTGTTTGTGCCGTTTTTCCTGCTTCTTTACCGTTGTTGCTCATCTGGCGCTCCATGTTCTTTGTTCCTAGTCCAGCAGTGTGTACGCTTCCAAAGTCAGAAAGTCAGCCGGTTTTTCCGCCGCAACCAGCCTCTCAAAGAGGGCGCGCGCCTCATCAAAACGTCCGCCCTCAAAGCGCTCCGGGCCCAGTTCCCGGACCAGTTTGTCCATCTCCTCGGCGGTCAACGCGTTCACCAAATCCGTTGTGACCTTGCGTCCGTCCGCCAGACGGGCCTCCGGGTGGTGCGCCCACTGCCACACCTGTGTCCGGGAGATTTCGGCGGTGGCCGCGTCCTCCATCAGGTTGTATAGCGGTACACACCCGGTTCCGCACAACCACGAGGCGATGTACTGGATACCCACGCTGATGTTCTGGCGCAAACCCGCCTCGGTGATGGTGCCTTTTGGCGGTTCTATAAAGTCTGCGGCGCCATAGGACGCCTCCGGCATTTTTTCAAGCTGGTTGGGACGGTTTCCCAGAACCTTGTCAAACTCGGCCATGGCGATGGGGACCAGTCCGGGGTGGGCCACCCAGGTGCCGTCGTGTCCGTCCAGAGCTTCGCGCTCCTTGTCGCACCGCACCTTCTCCATCGCGGCCGCATTGGCCTCTTCGTCGCCTTTTATAGGTATCTGCGCGGCCATGCCGCCCATCGCGTGGGCGCCGCGCTTGTGGCAGGCCCGGATGCAGGACAGTGTGTAGGCGCGCATGAACGGCACCGTCATGGTGACCTGGCCCCGGTCCGGCAGCAGGAAGCGCGGGTTTCCATACAGCTTCTTTATGTAGCTGAAGATGTAATCCCACCGTCCGCAGTTCAGCCCCGCGCTGTGGTGGCGCAGTTCATATAGAATTTCCTCCATCTGGAAGGATGCCAGGATCGTCTCAATGAGCACGGTCGCTTTGATGGTGCCTTCGGGAACGCCCAGCAGCGCTTCCGACCGCGTGAACACATCGTTCCAAAGGCGGGCCTCAAGATGGTGCTCCATCTTGGGCAAGTAGAAGTAGGTGCCGGAGCCCCTTTCCAGCCGCCGCCGTGCGTTGTGGAAAAAATAGAGCGCAAAGTCGAAGATGGAGGCCGAAACCGGCTCGCCATCCACGGTGACATGCCGCTCATTCAGGTGCCACCCGCGCGGACGCACCATCAGGGTGGCCGGCTTCTCGTTTACGGCATAGTGCTTGCCGCCGGGGACGGTGAAATCAATCTGCCCGCGTTCCGCGTCAAACAGGTTCGCCTGACCGTCCAGGGTTCCGTGCCAGGTGGGCGCATGGGAGTCCTCAAAGTCGGCCATGAAGGTGCGGGCGCCGGAATTGAGCGCGTTCACTATCATCTTCCGGTCCACCGGTCCGGTTATCTCGACACGCCGGTCCTGCATGTCTCGCGGAACCGGGTCCACCCGCCATCCACCGTCGCGTATGGCTTTGGTTTCAGGCAGGAAGTCCGGAAGCACTCCCGCGTCAAGCGCCTTCTGGCGTTCCGTCCGCGCCCTTAGCAGTTCCAAACGCCGCGGATTGAACTCCCTGTGCAGTACCTTCAGGAACTCAAGCGCCTCGGGAGTCAGAATACGCGCGTGTTCGCTTGCAACGGGTGATAGGATTTCAACGTCCTTTCGGGATTGCGGGCTGGTAGACATTCACTGGTTCCTTATACAGTTGCTTGCCTCTAACCCGCTGCTTCCCAGAGTGTAGAGGACGTTCTTTTTCCAGTATCCTCATTTTCTCGTCGAATGTTGAAAACATCGCCCTAGGCACTCCTATTCCCCCGGCCGCAGCACCAAAAGGACCCGAATCTTCAGGTGTCCTTGTGTCCATAACCCGGTCGCGTGTTCCGGGCCTTCTTCCTCCTATCCGCCGCCCGCATACGAACCCGGGCATGAAATGGCGGGACTATTGACAGCCACCTGGATGTTTTCAAGACCAATAAGGAGCCCATGAACATGTCCAACAAAAGTGGAATGCTTTCCGCCAGTCGCATCGTGACCCGTTGGGTGGATGAAATGGCTGCCCTGTGCTTGCCGGACGAGGTGGTATGGATTGACGGGAGCGACGAGCAGCGCAAGGCGCTCACCGCGGAAGCGTGCGTCACCGGCGAAATCATCGAACTCAACCAGGAAGAGCACCCCGGGTCTTACTACCACCGATCGGACCCGCAGGACGTGGCCCGGGTGGAGGACAAAACGTTTATTTGCTGCCGCGACCCGCAGGACGCCGGCGCAACCAACAATTGGAAGGCGCCCGGGGAGGCCTATGCCGAAGCGGCCGGATTCTTCCGCGCCTCGATGCGCGGCCGCACGATGTACGTGGTGCCTTTCTCCATGGGCCCTGTCGGTTCGAGTTTCAGCAAGATAGGCGTCGAGCTGACCGACAGCATTTATGTTGTGCTTAACATGGAGATCAT
This sequence comes from Candidatus Hydrogenedentota bacterium, assembly GCA_903822375.1. Classification (GTDB taxonomy): domain Bacteria; phylum Hydrogenedentota; class Hydrogenedentia; order Hydrogenedentales; family CAITNO01; genus CAITNO01. The sequence continues at coordinate 3,613 of CAIJOU010000016.1, read as the reverse complement.
GTGTCACGTGGGAAATCGCGTGCTCGACGCGCTGGGAGAGAGCAATGATTTCACACGCTGCCTGCACAGCAAGGCGACGTTGGACCCCGACAAGCGCCGCATCCTGCATTTCCCGGAAGACAACACGATCTGGTCGGTGAACTCCGCCTACGGCGGCAACGTGCTGCTGGGCAAAAAGTGCCTGGCGTTGCGCATTGCAAGCTGGATGGGGCGAAATGAGGGATGGCTCGCCGAGCACATGCTCATCCTGGGCATTGAGGCGCCCAGCGGGAACACCGAATATGTTGCGGCGGCGTTTCCCAGCGCCTGCGGCAAGACCAATCTTGCCATGCTCATTCCGCCCGAGGGGCTGCGCGGCAAGGGATACCGGATCTGGACGGTGGGCGATGACATCGCTTGGATTCGCCCCGGCGCTGACGGCAGGCTCTGGGCGATGAACCCTGAGGCGGGCTTCTTCTGCGTCGCGCCGGGCACGAACTCGAAAACGAATCTGAACTGCATGGAGACCATCAGGAAGAACACCATCTTTACCAACGTGGTGCTGGGCAGGGACGGCACGGTCTGGTGGGATGACGGCGACGGCGAGCCGCCTGCGGACGCGCTGGACTGGCAGGGCCGCCCCTGGAAACCCGGCATGACGGACGAAAACGGAAAGACGGTCCTGGGCGCGCATCCCAACAGCCGGTTCACCGTGCCCATCAGCCAGTGCCCCACCGCCCCCTTCAGCCTGAATCACCATGACGGTGTGCCCATTTCGGCCATCATTCTTGGCGGCCGCCGCGAGCGTCTGGTGCCGCTGGTATATGAGGCCACGTCGTGGAACCACGGGGTGTTCGTCGGCGCGAGCCTGGCATCCGAGCGCACCGCGGCCCAGTGCGGCAAGCAGGGCGAAGTGCGCCGGGACCCCTTCGCGATGCTGCCTTTCTGCGGCTACAACATGGCGGACTACTTCACGCACTGGGTCAAGGTCGGTCGGACCACGCCGAACGCCCCCAAGATATTCCATGTCAATTGGTTCCGCAAGGACGAGAACGGCAGATTCCTGTGGCCGGGGTTCGGCGAGAACCTTCGCGTGCTCGAATGGATACTCCGGCGCGCGCGTGGCGAGGGCAAGTACCAGGAGACGCCCATCGGCAACGTGCCCACCCCCGATGCGCTCGACATGACCGGACTGGACCTGGCGCCGGGGGTCATGGAAGAACTGCTGAAGGTGAACCCCGAGGATTGGAGGGACGAGGCCGACGAGGTCAAGGCTTTCTTTGACGGCCTTGGCCCGAGCATGCCCTCCGAACTGTGCAATGAACTGAAAGCCCTTAGGCACCGGCTGGGGGCGGAGTAGAAGAAAACTGCCGCCGACACATTGGTTCCAGTGTTGCAGGGGGGGAAGTCTTGAGTGGGCCGAACTGAATCCGCATTTCTCACACGCTGATTATGGTCTGTCATTCTGCTTGACTGGCCAGAGTCTGGATGTTACGCTCGATGCCGGTCCGGCGGAACAACCTCCGCCCAACAAGGAGGCACGAGCACGATGCATGGTGACATGGGCACGACGCGCAGGGATTTTCTGAAGACCGCCTCGGCCGCGACGGCGGCGGTGGGGGTGTTTGCCATCGGCGGACGGGCGCAGGGGGCGGATGCGGTACCGTTGCGCGCGGGGCTGATCGGCTGCGGACGGCGCGGCACGGGCGCTGCACGCAACTTCCTGGACTCCGACCCGGCCGTTAAGATCGTCGCCATGGGTGACCTTTTCCCGGACCAGATGGAGGCGGCCCGCAAGAAGATGGCGCCATGGGGCGACCGTATTGCGGTGACCGACGACACCTGTTTCACCGGTTTTGACGCGGCCGACAAAGTGCTCAAGAGCGATATTGACATGGTGCTGCTGTGTGCGCCTCCGGGCTTCCGTCCGGGGCATCTGCGCGCCGCAGTCGAGGCGGGGAAGCACGTTTTCATGGAAAAACCGGCGGCCACCTGTCCAGCCGGCGTGCGGTCCATTATTGAGTCCGGCGAGATGGCGGCCAAAAAAGGGCTGTCCATCGTGGCCGGCACACAGCGTCGTCATCAGCCGGGCTACCTCGACATCATAGCGCGCATCCATGACGGGGCCATCGGCGAAATCGTCGCGGCGTCCTGCTACTGGGTGGGCGACTACGGCTATTATCCGGCCGTGCTGCGCGAGGACAGCTGGACTGACGTGGAGGCGCAGATACGCAACTGGAACTATTTCACCTGGCTGTCGGGCGACCACATCGTCGAGCAGCACGTGCACAACATCGACATCATGAACTGGGCGCTCAAGGGGCATCCGGTTTCCTGCTTCGCGCTGGGCGGACGCCAGCAGCGCACAGGGGCGGAATACGGCCACATCTACGACCACTTTGCCGTGGAGTTTGAATATCCCGGAGGCGTGCGCGTGCAGAGCCTGTGCCGCCAAAACGCCGACACGTTCTCCCGCGTCGGCGAGCACCTCGTGGGCACGAAGGGCACATCGAATCCCGGCAAGGACATCGTGGGAGACAAGCTCTACACCTTCAAGGGCAAGGATGCCGACCCGTACGTTCGGGAGCACGCCGACCTTATCGCAAGCATCCGCGACGCGAAGCCGCTCAACGAGGCCCGCAATGTGGCCGAGAGCACCATGGCCGCCATCATGGGCCGCATGTCCGCCTACACCGGCCAGGAAGTGACTTGGAAGTTCGCCATGGAAGACTCCAAGCTGGATCTCATGCCCAAGCCGGACATCGCCTTCGGCGGAATGCCCGTGCCCGAGGTGGCCATTCCGGGTGTGACAAAGCTCGTGTAGCCTCCGACAAAACGAAGTTAAAGCAAAACCCCGGTCAGTCTGACCGGGGTTTTGTCTAAGTAAGAAGCATAGTCAAAATCGTCTGTGAAGTCTATGGTGTCCGTGGCTTGAAAACGCCCTGCCCATCCGGTCAGTCGACCACCTTGATGAATTTCACGAGCAGCAGTAGCAGCATGATGATCAGGTAGGCGCGCAGACAGATTATCGTGAATCTTACGGTGCGGGTTGTTTGTACGCGTGCCATAATGGTTATTGCCTCTTCATAGACGTCGGCGTCTTACATAATGTCATTGTAGCGAATGATGCCCATGAGATGGTCCCTGGTGTCCACCACCGGCACCATTCGGAAATGATACTTCACAAAGAGTTCCTCGATGGTGTCGCGTGTATCGTCGTCTTGCGCGGAAACCACGGGTGCCCCCATGATGTCTCCGAGCCGCGCATCGTCGGGTGCCAGCACCAGTTCGCGCAGGTCCACCACGCCCAGCAGCGTTCTCTCCTTCGGAGTAATCACATACAGATAGGAGATGGTCTCCGGGTCGGTTGCCGACTGGCGGATGTGCTGAATGGCCTGTGCGGCCGTCATATCCCTGCCGACGGTGAGAAAGTCATCCGACATCAGGCTGACCGCCGATGTCTCGTAGGCCGATATAATGGCTTTAATGCGCTTGTTTTCCGCTTCGGGAAGCAGCTCGGTGAGTTTTGCCACGTCGTCGTGGGGAAGCACGGAAAAGAGGTCGGCGAGCTGCGGTACGGACATCTGGGCGAGGATGGTCTTCGCCTTTTCATTGCGCAGGTCCGCCACCAGTT
>CAIJOU010000015.1 GCA_903822375.1 Candidatus Hydrogenedentota bacterium | reverse complement strand
GGCCAGCAGCGCCTCGGCAATGCCCATGCGCCAGCCGCTGAAGCACATTAGCGCGGCCGCCATGGTCGCCGTCAGAAAGGCCGCCAGCTTGACCCCGTTGGACCGTTTTGCCATCAGCAACGCCGTGCAGTAGGCCACCAGCAGGGCAAGGCTCACCACCTCGTCGTCCACCAGCAGGCGCGGAAAGATGTTGACCTCGTCATTGGGATAGAAGTGACGGCCTGTGACCAGCCGAAAGAGGCCAAAGAGGAGCGCGATCCCGCACCCCGAAAGCAGCGTCGGCACGATGAGGCGCAGGTGCGTGCGCCCATAACGGAATCCCAGCGGAAGGAGAAACACCCATGCGTAGAAATAGAGGCGGCGAAAATCGCCCAGAACATCGCGGGGCAACAGGCCGCGCCCCACGCCGACCAAACCTGAAAAGGCGCCCCAGCAGGTGCCCGCAAGCAGCAGCAGCACGAACATCCATTCGCGCCGCGAGAGGTCCAGTATCGGGGCTGTGCCCCGGCGCACCAGTGACACGACGGTCTGCAGCGCCATCGCACCCAGCAGGAACACCAGAAAATCACCCAGGTACACCTTGAAACCGCCCACGTGAATGGGCATGAAGTCCATCGCCTGGCGAAAACCGAGCGCCGCCGAAAAGAACGCCAATCCGGCCCAAGAGGCGGCCGGAAGCAGCACCAGTGCCACCGTGGCCGCCAGCAGCAGCACGAGGAGTTTTTCCCTCCAAACGCCGGCCAGCACGAGCACGGCCACAAACAGATACCCTCCCGCACGGGCAAGGCGAGTCCATGCGGTTTCGGGCAAATCTGTGATAGTGGTGTCTGCGGAATCGGTCATGGCGGTGTTCCGGCGGCCAGCATAACAAGCCGCGGCGGCTGCAGTAAACTTGCGCCCGGTCGGTTACCTGGGCTTGGGGTCGATGATGGGCCGGAGCCAGTCAACGACCTGGTTCATTGCGTTGGGGTGAAACGCGAAAAGGTCCGTGCCCAGCGACGCGCCCGTATAGTGCTGAATCTCACTGTAGGCGGGCGCGGCCGCCTTAAGCGTCGCCGAGGAACTGGCCGAATAGGCCTCGTTCTCGCTGGTGACAATGAGTATCGGGCAGTCCTTGAGTCTGCGGATGTCGTCCTCCACGTTCAGACCGAACAGGTCAAGGCCGGGGGAAAGCATCACCACCGCCTGCATGGACGGGTCGGCCAGCACGTGCTTGAGCGCCAGACTCGCGCCCAGTTCCTCCCCCACGACGGCAAGGTTCTTGGGGTTGGCGCCCGCCGCGACCAGCGCGGCACCGGCCGCGCGCAGGTCGGCCAGCGCGGAGGACCAGCCGCCAAATCCGGATTGGACGCTCTTGTAATCCAGCGGCCTGCCGTCCCCCCCGGTGCGGCTGGCACCGTGGCCGCGCAGGTCAAAGGCAATGGTCATGAATCCCGCCTGCCGCAGTGTCTCGGCGAAAGCATCCCATGACGCCTGACTGGACCCGTAGCGGTGAACGAGAATAATCCCGGGCGGGTCGGCTCGGTCCGGGCGGCGCAGCGTTGACGCAAGGACGAGCCCGTCGTCGGTGCGCAGCACCGGATGCTCCAGTGTCGGCGCTTTGCTGCCGGAACAGCCCCAAAGTGCGCCCATCAATGCGCCGGCAAGCAGGCATCGCTGAAAAAGAACGGAGGGACGCCGCCCGGCAGGGCAGTCGTCCCTCCGAATAAAAACGCGCTCAGCCAAGCTTGAAGACGCTCTGGAGCTTCATCGCAAGGGTCATGTCGCCCTTGATCTTCAGTTTGCCGGTGAGAAACGCCATCTGGCCGTTCAGCGTGCCGCCGATGAGGGCGAGGAAGTCCGCCGCCGCCATGGTCAGCTCGATGCTCGCCTTCTCAGCCGGACCTTCGGTGACGGTGAGATCATCATTGGCGATGGCCACCGACCAGACTTGCTCGTCATCGCCGGTGATGTTGAACTGGTAGGTCGCCGTCATGCCGGCAATCTTGCTCTTGTCGACCCGGCCTGTGACACCTTCAAAAAACGCGCGAACATCCGACATGGTCCGTATCCTCCGAGGTTGAGTTCTGTTCTCCGGCCGCCGCCCGGCATACTTGTCCGTCCGGCAACCTTTTGCATGGCGTACAATTTAGCACATTTCCGCGCTTGCGCCAAACAATTCCTGCACGCTACTGCACCTTGTCTCCGCCCTCCAGCGCAAGCTTGAACACATAGGCGTGGCGGCAGGGCATCTGGTCGATGTTCAGAACCGGCGCCGTCAACATAATCTTGCCGTTCTCAATGCGCGCGTCAAGGTCCTTGTCCAAACCGAGCATGGAGGCTTTCACCGACGTTGCGCCAAGCACGTTGTCGATGGACAGGCCGTCGCCGGGCCACTTCAGGCAAATCGCGTACAACGCGCCGCCTTTTTGTGTGAACTTCACATCGTCCATCTTGGGCGCTTTGGTCCAGCGGGTGGTGCCATAAATGGCGTCGCCGTTGACCTTGAGCCATTCACCCATGTCGAGCAGGCGCTGCTGCATGATGTCGGGGATGCGGCCGTCGGCCGCAGGGCCGATGTCGAGCAGCAGGTTGCCGCCGCGGCTGGCCGTGCCGATGAGCAGGTGCAGCAGCTCGGTCGCGCTGCGGTAGTTCTCGGCGGCCTCGTTGCGGTTGTAGCCGAAGGACTTGCCCATGCCCTGGCATTCCTCAAAGCGGCCCTCGTCGATCATGTGGCCGCCCTTGGAAATGCCGCCGTATTCGGGCGTGGCGAAGCCGCCGTGCTGGTCGCGGCATTCCTTGCCCCAGCGGTCATTGACAACCACGTCCTTGGGTGCCTTGGACTCGTTGAACAGCCACGCCAGGAATTCGGGGGCGCGCCAGGTCGCGCTGGGGTGGTCCCACTCGCCGTCCGGCCAGATGATGTCGGGCTGGTACCGCTGCACAAGGTCCTTCAACTGCGGCAGCATGTGCAGGTCCACATACCTGTTCACGTCCTCCTTGTAGAGCGGGTTGTACCACTCGTAAATGGAATAGTAGAAGCCCATGCGCAGGTCCTGTTTGCGCACCGCGGCAATCAGATCACCCGCAAGGTCGCGGTGCGGGCCGACATCCATGGCGTTCCAGTTCCAACTGTGCTGATCCGGCCAGAGCGAAAAACCCTCGTGGTGCTTGGACGTCAATACGACGTACTTCGCGCCGGAGCGTTTGAATATGTCCGCCCACTGGTCCGGGTCAAACAGTTCCGCCTTGAACATGGGGGCGAAGTCCTGGTACTTGAACTTCTCGCCGTAGGTCTTCTCGTGGAATTTCCAGGTCTCGCCGTTCTTGTTCTGCATGTCGTGCCAGTACCACTCGGCGTAGGCTTCCTTCGCGCCCCACGACGGCACCGAATATACGCCCCAGTGGATGAAGATGCCGAACTTCGCATCCTGGAACCATTGCGGGCTTGGCCGCTTGTCCAGCGACTCCCACGTGGGTTTGTAGTCCTGCGCGGACATGATGGTGACCAGTGCGATGGCCGTAAGTGTTCCCATGGCGCCTCCTTGCGTTTGGTTCAATGCCGCCCAATATTCCGCCATGGTACCCCCGCGGCCTGCCGCGCGTCAATGGAAAAGGCGGGGGGCCAACCCAGTGCCGCATGAAAAGTCTTCGGGCCTGACGCGGTCACTTTCTGGATGAATAGGCGGTTATCCCGGCGAGCGCCCCGAACCAGCAAATTATATCCCCGAACCACAGGGCCGGGCCGGACCCGTCCGCGGGACAGGTTTGGACATGACAGCCTCCGCCGGTCGGGTCCGTCACTTCGCCCTCCTGGGGCGTTTCGCCTTCAGTGGGCACCACGACTTCGCCTTCTGTCGGCGTTTCACCCTCTCCCTCTACGGTGACTTCTCCCTCAGGGGGCACCGGCGGCAACTCGGTGAACCGCGCCGTAATGGTCTGGAAGGCAGGCATTTTTACAGTCAGCTGCTCCGTGGGCGGCGCGTCCGCCACGCCGTCCCACGCCGCCACCTCCCAGCCCTCCGCCGGCTTCGCCTTTAACGTGACTTCCGAATCGCGCGCCACGACATGCTCGCCCGGCGATGGGTCAAGCGTGCCCTGCCCCTCCACCCGCAGCGTCAGCAGCACGTTGTCGCAGGGCCCGGTCACAAAGAGGCGCAATCCGCGGGCCTCGTAGCGGGGAACATCTTCGCAAACGAAGGACTTCGCAATCGGGTTCCCCTCCCAATGCACCGTCATGTCGGCGGCATTTGCCTGCCACAGCGCCAGAATGGGGGTTATGTCGGGAAGGTCGTTGCCCCGCAGGTCCACTTCACGCAACGCCCTACAGTGTTCAAGTCCCGCCAATGACTGCACTTTCGGAAGGCGGTCCACCCATTCGAGCCGGGTCACCGCGGCGGCGTCCTCCGCAGTGAGTTCACCCTGCCACTTGCCGAGCGCCATGCGCACGGCGCATTCGAGTGCGGCGTCGGGAAACAACCGTTTTCTTTCCGACGGCAGGATGCCCTTTCGGAGCAGGTCCACATACTCTCCGGGCAGAATCAGCGTGGCTCCGTCTGCGGCAATGTGGTCCAGTGTCTGAACAAACCCATCCCAGCCGTTCCAGAACTGGCCGCTGTAGGGGTGATGCTGCAGCACCACCAGGCGCCGCACGGGGTCATGGGTCTGAAGATAGACGTCAAGACTGGGCACGCCGTCCCCGTTTTCCAATTCGCCCCCGCCCCGGGGCAGGTCGAACAGCGCCGTATCGAAGGAGCCGAAGAACCAGATGTCGATTTGGCCCCCCATCGCGGTCAGTGCAAGCACCGTGTTTGCGTCCCACTTGTTGAAGGGAGCGCCGAAGGCCCGTATATTCACGCCGTAGTTGTCGCGGATTATCTGCTGTGTCCGCAGCAGATGCGCCAACTGTTCATCATAGGGGCGCCCCTGAAACTCGTAGGTTGTGCCGGGCGGCAGCGCCGTCTTCGTGGGGGGGGGCGCGTAGGATGCATGGTCGTAACCGTGATTGAAAAACTCCGCCACACCGGTGGCGTTCCAGGCCTTGACTTGGGCGCGTATCTCCTCTGTCGGCAGGCTCATCCGCTGGCCGATGGCGCCCACGGCAACCTTGAGCCCCCTTTGCATGACCATTTCGTCCATATAGTGCACCCAGCGGGCCCAGCCATCGTCGGGCACATGCACCAGGTCGTCCGCTTTGAGGATTATGAATTGGCGGTACACCAGAACCGTGGCCGCACTTTCCGCCCACAATCCACCGGGGGTGAGGACAGCGAGGTGCACAAAGGCGCGGCCGGGCGTGTCGGGGGGCACGTAGTCATACGCGCCGGGACTGCTTTCAACGACCTCTCCGGCGCTGGCCGTCCACTGGAGTTGGGCGTCCGCAGGCACCGAATCCGCCCATTGCAGTTGAATGGGAACCGTTTCACCGACCCGAACCATGGGCGGACTGAACGAAACCTGCACAGGCGCGGCAAGCAGGGAAGCAATCAAAGTCATTGCGCCAAGCATGCCCATGTGGGCCTCCCGGATGGTTTTGACCGTTGACGCGCCGCTTCGCAGTGTGCGCGTGCCGTGCCGAATCTATGGCAAGGTGTCTATTCTATATTGTGAGGCTCTTTTCTGCAACGAAAACAGCGACCCCGAATGAACAGAGGTGGCTTGTGGCTTTATTTCTTCAGCCCCGGGGTGGCGGGAACTTCCGCCGCGCTCTTTGAGGGGGCCTTGTCGGATATGGGCACAAAACGCGCCGTAATGACGCAGTAGGCGGGCAGAAAAACGTCCACCTCCTCCTTGTCGTCCATGCCGGGCGCGCCGTCCCATCCGCCGACTTTCCAGCCTTGGGCGGGCCGTGCACGCAGCACCATCACCGACCCCCGGGGCTGGATGTAATCACCCGGCTTGGGCACAACGTTTCCCTGCCCCTCGGTGCGCAGGGTGAACAGGACGTTGTCGCAGGAACCGGAACTGTGAACACGCAACCCCTGCGCCTCCAACCTCGGCACCTGGTCACACACAAACTCATCGGGCAGGGGATTGCCCTGCATCGCCACGTCAATCTCCTGTTTGACAGACGCCCAAAGGTCCGACACCGGCTTGATGTCCGTGATGGCGTTGCCGCGCAGGTCCGCCTCGCGCAGGTGCCTGAATTGCGGAAAACCGGCCAGGGACCGGATGCGCGGTTCGCGCCAGCACCATTCCAATGTCTTTACTTCCGACAGGTCCTCCTTGGTCAACGGTGCGCTCCACTTGTTCAGCGCCGTGCGCACGGCGCATTCAAGGGCCGGGTCTGGAATGAGCGCACGGGGCTCCAGGGGCAGGACGCCGGCGCGGCACAGGTCCGCATACTCGCCGGGCAGCATGAACACGCCGCCGCCCGCCGGCACCCGGCCGAGAATGTCAAGGAATTGGTCCCAGCCTCTCATGAACGGTTCCAGCGGGGGGTGTACCTGCAAAAAGACCGCTCGTTGTCCCGCATCGTGGGTCTTCAGGTAGCAGTCCACGCTGGGCACGCCGTCTCCCCCCTCGATTTCACCGCCACCGCGGGGAATGACGAACAACCCCGAACCGGCCCACCCCGCAAACCAGACATCCATGTTCTGGCCCACATCGCGAAGCGCGATGGCCGTGGATTTGTCCCACTTGTTGAACGGCGCACCAAAGCAGCGCATCTGGATGCCGAACAGGTCGCGCATGATGTGCTGGGTCCGGGCGAGGTGGGCAAGCTGTTCCTCCACGGGCGGCCCCTGAAATTCATAGGTTGTGCCGGGCGGATACCCCTTTCTTCCCTGGGCCACATCCGCCGGCATTGCGTTCCATACCAGCTTGGACAGGGGGTTGTCGGGCAGTGTGCGCGAGTGATCGCAGCCATGGTTGAAGAACTCGACCAGGCCGCCGGTCTGCCACGTTTGCACCCAGCGCTGAAACTCGGCCGAGGGTTCTGCAACTTGTTCGCCAATCACACCCAAAGCGGTCTTTACGCCCCGATGCACGACCACCTCGGTGACAAAGCGTTTCCAGCGTTCGGCGTAGTCGGGCGGGGCGGCGCAGAAATCATCGGCCTTCAGAAACACTATCTGCCGGTACACCAGCAACGGCACCGCGCTCCAGCCCCAGATTCTGTCGCCGTCCCGCACAACAAGGCTCACGAAGGCGCGGCCCGCCCTGTCCGGCGGCGTGAACAGATAACCGCCCTCCGCCGCGCGCACCGACCCGCTTGACGCCGTGCATTCCACCTTGGCGCCTTCCGGTGCCTTTTCAAACCAGCTCACATCGACCCGGGCGGTCTCGCCAACACGCACGAACGGGGGGTGAACACTGATTTGAACCGGGGACGCGGAACACAGGGAGGCCATAAACAAACCGGCGGCCAGAACCAGCGGCACGGCGGTGTTGATACACTTCTGAAGATTCATAAATCTCTCCATACTGCACGAACAGGCAAACTTCCGTGTGATTCAGGTGCGCCTCACGCCTCGCGAACATGGCACCAACGCGCCAAGCCCGGTTTGCGGCGATACGAGCGTCGGTACCGGATACGGCCGCTGAGAATCGGCTGTGGGTTCGCCGGGAGCGTTCTTGAGCTGTTTCTAAGGGGTGCCGCTCCACGGAGAGCGTTCCCCATCGACAAAGGCGGTGGCGTGGTCCTTGGCTTCAAACTGGACATTGTCGAACCAGATGGTTCCCGACCCGCCGAGATTTCCCAGCACCACACAGGTTTTCACGCCGGCAGGGGGAAGGTCCGCCTCACGGTCCAAAGTGATGGTAACTTTTCCCCATTGTTCCCTGGTTCCTTTGAAAACCATGGGACTCTGCCATGCCAGTGGAGCACCCTGCTCATTCTTGCAGACGTGGCCCCGTTCGTCAAAAGCCGCGATCACAACCTTGGCCGTTTTCCCGCTCGAGGATGGATGGCTGACAATGTTCACATACCGAACCATCATGGATAGGGTGTAGGTCTTCGGCGCGTCCGGTCCCGGCGGGGGCAACGGCGGGAGGCACAGCCTCATACTGCCTGTTCCATCGAAGCGCACGGCATGCTCTCCGGCATACGCCTCATCGGCACCGGTGATGGCCCCCCCCTCCTCGGACAGGACCGCCGCGCTTTCTTTCTTCTCAAATCCCCCGTCCTGAATGAGGTTCACCGTCGGCTCGTCTATGCGCCACAGTTTCAGCATGCGAAAGACGAGCGGGGGGCCATGACGCTGCGTCAGCGCATCGGAAAAGGTCCCGCAGGCGGCCTTCTCAACGCTTCCGTTGCAGACACTGGAATCCTGAAGTATCCAGAACTTCGCATTCGGGTATTGCCGTGCATAATCCTCAAGCGCGGCGGTGCTGCCCGCGCCAAATTGGTGAAGGTTCCCCTTTAGCGCCGGGGCCACGACCCATTCCGGTTCGAGAGCGCGGTCCAAAGGCGCCCGCAGCCTGTCCGCCCATTCCCCGTCGGGCCAGTCCTCCGGTGTCCAATGCAGCACCACATCGCCGACGGACGCACCGCTCGACATCAGGCGCGCGACAGAGCGATAGGCTTCCTGCCGGTGCGCATGGGCGCGCCAAATCCATCCGAACCCGGCACCGCCCGCCAGAACTAGACACAGAAGGACCGCTGCCGCAATCTTTGCATGGCGCGCCGCACGGACCACCTGCTGAAGCAGACTGAACACGCGGAACCGCGACGGCGGCGCATCCGCAGCCTGTTCCTCAACCGGCAAAGGCAGCGCGCCGTGGGAAAAGGCTGCAAGCCGCTTGACGGAATAGAAAGCCAACTGGAGTGTCAGGCCCACACCCAGCAGGGACAGGGCGTTTATCCAGGTCCGCACCGACATCGTGTGCCGCAACGGGGCATCATCGTCAACGGCCACACACACCACGCATTTGAGCACCACATGCGCGGCAATGTAAACAAGCAGAAGGCGCTGCCAGGCCCTGCGAAAGGCGACGAAGGCGAGAATCCAGGCGGCAAAGAATGCGGTATGCGACCATTCACCGAAGATCATGCGGCCGTCCATGCGGCAGAAATGCCGGAAGAGGGGCGATTTGGACGCATTCACCTGCGCCTCCGGATTGTAGATGAAATCGTAGAAATCGCGCCACGCCCTCCAATAGCGGCTTTCCGCATTGGCCAGAAACGGGCCCGGATTAAGACGGATGGCGGCCAGAATGGTGCGGACGGTCAGCTTGCGATAGTAATACTGGTCTCCGCCCAGCTCTTTCGTGACCTCCTGCCACAAGCCCCAGGGCAGCCATGAATTCCTGGAGCCTGAAGCGAGCGCCTTCCGATAGTGGCGCTGCATCGCGGCGACTTCGGGATCATTCGTGATGTCCGGCGCTTCGACAAGCGTCTTCACCGCGAGCGTCTGCTTGGTAAACGCCAGGCCCATGCTGTAGAAGAAGTGGCCCGTTGCCAGCTTGTTCGTATAACAGCAGCCCACAACGAGCGTTGCAAACGCCGTCAAGAACACGCAGCACGTCAGGACGGCCCTGCGCCATGGAAACCTGGAGCGATACCACCACAGCATGAGCACCAGCAGGGGGAACGCCAGAACGCCCAACAGCAGGCAGTCGGGACGTATCCACGCGGCCCAGCCCGCGGCCAGGCCCGCCAGCAAGCCCGTTCCGGGGCCCGGACGGCGAAAGAGACCGGCCGTGGCCGCCAGAGACAGCCAGGTCCAGAACGTTGCGGGGAACTCGGTCATCAGGACGGACTGGGAACACACGGAACCGATGTCCGCCATGTACGCAAACGACGCGAGCACTGCCAGCCATGGAATGCCGCAAAGCAGAAGAACCGCCCCGTAGATGATGAGAGGCAGCAGGCATCCCATGAAATCGAAGACCCGCAGGGCGGCCCGTATGACGCGCTTGCCGTCATCGCTCGCATCTTCCCACCGGCGCGAGGGGACGACAACCTTGTCGAAGTCCACGCCAATCCACCAGGCCGTCGCCCGAAGAGAGATGGGAAGGCCGGGGGTGCGCAGGTACACGTTGGCATGCTCATCGGCCAGATACCGCGCCACCCGGAAATAACTGCACGTGTCCGGGGCTATGAGCTTCGTAAGGTCCGTATCCTCGACGGGCCGGGGATGAATGGTCCGCTGAAAGGCTATCGACGTCAGCAGAACAAGGATTGCGCCGCCAAGCGCAAACCATCGGGAACGCCTGCGGCCCCGGCCATGCGGGGCGCAGTTTCCGGGCTCATCCGTCATCTCCGGCATCAAGTCCGACATCCTCCGGCACCTCCGGAAAGCGTGCATGACCGCGGCGTCTCAGGTGCCGGCGCGGCGGGAACACAAGAATGGCAGACGCTGGTCATGGGCCTCTCAGTCCGTTGAAAAACGGTAAACCGTCTTTTGGCTGTAGGTCTCGCCGGGACGCAGAATGGCCGAGGGCCATCCCTCTTTGCCCTGCTCGTTGACGGAATCGGGGAAATGCTGCGTTTCGAGGCAGAAGCCGTTGCGGTAATTGTAGACCGCGCCGCTCTTGCCGATGTTGGTGCCGTCAAGGAAGTTGCCGCAGTAGAACTGAACGCCCGGCTGCGTGGTCCACACTTCCATGATGCGGCCAGTCTCAGGCTCGTGCACACGCGCCGCCAGCGACAATTCGCCCGGCTTCGTTTTGTCGAGCACCCAGTTGTGGTCGTAGCCCAGGCCGAACTTGATCTGCTCGTCGTCGTTGTTCACGCGCGCGCCGATCGTCTCGGGCTTGGTAAAGTCCATCGGGGTGCCTTCGACCGGCCGCAGTTCGCCGGTCGGGATGAGCGTGCTGTCCACGGGCGTGAAGCGGGATGCGTTGAGCATCATCTCATGCCCGAGGATGTCGCCTGCGTCGTGGCCGCGTAGGTTGAAATAGGCGTGGTTGGTGAGGTTTATCGGCGTGGCCTTGTCGGTCTTTGCCTTGTAGTCCAGCTCGAACTCATTGTTGTTCGTCAGCCAGTAGGTCACCTCGCAGTCGAGATTGCCGGGGTAGCCCTCTTCGCCGTCGGGACTGCGGCGCGAGAACTTGACGCCCACGGCGTCGCCGCGGCGCACCGCCTCGGCGTCCCACAGCACCTTGTCGAAGCCCTTGAGCCCGCCGTGCAGGTGGTTGGCGTCGTTGTTCACGGCCAGCGTGTAATCCTTGCCGTCGAGCGTGAACTTGCCCTTGGCAATCCGGTTGCCGACGCGTCCGACGAGCGCGCCAAAATAGGGTGTCTTGTCCAGGTAGGCGGGCAGTGAGTCGTAGCCCAGCGTGATGTCGGCCAGTTTGCCGTCCTTGTCCGGCGCCCACAATTCGGTGACGATGCCGCCGTAGTTGGTGACGCACATCTTCATGCCCCTGGCGTTGGTCAGCGTGAACAGGGTGGCCGGACGGCCGTCAGGCAGCTTGCCAAACACGTTCTTTTCCACGGTCATCTCCTTGCGCGCTTCGGGTGTGGCGCTTTCGGCGGTCATCAGCGACAGGTCGATGTACTGGCCGCCCGTTTCCTGATGGCAGTGGACGGCGATGACGTTCTCGCCCTCCTTAAGCAACTGCCTGGCCTTTTCGGTCACATTGAATGCCTGGTAGGTGTCGTTCCAGTCGGCACCTTTCCAAAGTTCCGCGCCGTTCAGATAGACTTCGGCACCGTTGTCGTGGTGGATGATCAGTTCGGCGCAGGCAAAGTTGGCGTCTTCGCACGGGAAGCTCTGGCGAAGCCAGATGTCCGTGTCGCGCCACACCGTGCGCGTCCGCCGTTCCCAGCCTTCCTTGCGGCCGAAACCGCCCTTGCCCTCTTTCCACTTTGCATCGTCAAAGCCGGCCTGCTCCCACCCGTCGCCCGGCTGTTCCTTGACGTATTTCCACGGCCGGGCAAGGTCGCCGTCGGGGTTGGCGCCCACCAGCACGTTCCAGTTGAGTTCGGCCGTTCCCTGACCCAGGG
>CAIJOU010000014.1 GCA_903822375.1 Candidatus Hydrogenedentota bacterium | reverse complement strand
TTCCCGTCCCGCGCGAGCGTGAGCAGGGCCCCCACCCAGTCTGCATGGACGAAGTGCGCGCCCTCGCCGCCGTCCAGCACCAGCAGGAGCATGTGGCGCACGCCCGCGAGGTCCACCGACAGCGGCCTGGGCTTGTCACCGCTGCGCATGTTGCCCGATTCGGCCGCTTTGCCCGCATCGGTCCATATCTCAAACGCGACCGCATTGGCGGCGGCGGTGGTGTCATCCACGCCCACCACCGTGTCGAAGCGCACTGCGCCGCCCTTGAGGTCGAAGAGCAGTTCACTGCCGGCATGCGTGCCGATACCGTGCGCGTACTTGGCCCCGCCCAGCGTCAGGGGGACGCCCACGACCGGCTTGTCCTTGGCCGCGTGTTTCGCGCCCTGGTCCAAGACCGAAAAATCGAGCGAATCGAGCCAGAGACCGTCTTTGGGCGTCTTGGCGGTTTTGAGATCGACGGCGTGGGCCCCGAGGGCCAAACACAACGCCCCAAAACACACCGCCAACCATAGTATTCTCTTCATTGGATGCCTCAATTCTGTAATCTGCCTTTTGCTCAGACTGACGGCGCCGTCATGAAGTTTCGGCCGCCGTGCACAGGATGGTAGAGATGTGTTCACCACGTGTCAAGAATCGGCGGGGCTCCTGAATCGGACAAGCAAAGCCCCCCATGCCACTCTTTTGCAATCATGCGCGGAGGGACCCGACGCGGGCTTAAGGCTGGGCTGCCCCTTCAGGGCACGATTGCAGGGGCGATCGTTACCCCGGGGCGCAGCTGCCTTTCAGGCAGCATGCGGCCCGGGGCTGGATTGGATGACGCTTTCAGCGTCCTGGGGAATCCGCGCCCCCGCCCTCGTCCGCCCCCCCCCCCGCTGGACGGCGTTCATTAAGATACGCCCTCTTATGCGCCGCATCTGCTTTCCAAACTCGGGCACGCCTCACCTATCCCGATAGAGCTGCTTAAGAATGAGATGCGGGACGAACGCGCATCCCGACATCCGATTTTGCAGATTTAGTGCTCGATTCACCTCCTTGGACATGCGCATGCCACCGGCAAATCGTTCTAAACAACCGGTGAAAAGCGTGGGGGTGATTTCGGCTGCCGCGGCAAACCCGGGTTAGCATTGCGGCAACAGGAGATACGACGGTTAGCGCCGCTGCGGTTCTGCGCAGCAGAAGAGTCCGGCACGGCACTATAGTCGTCCGTTTGCCATATAGTCGCCCGTTCGCGATATAGCTACCCGCCCGCGATTACGCTTTGTCCCAACGGGACAACCGACGGCAGCCCAGGGCCGCCCGTCGCCCGAAGGGTGAGGGCGCCCCTGGGTCAGAGGTGTTTCTTTCAGGTGCCCTGAAAGGGCATCCCAAGACGGACATCTCCGTTTCCGGTAGTCACCGGGACTGCCGTCGGCAAGGAGGGCCCCCTTTGGGCAGAGCGCGGGAGTTTCCGATTTCTTCATGCTAGAATGTGACCCTCCCTGCTTGACATGAAAGGACGACACCATGATGCCTCCGCTGGATCGCAGAACCTTTCTCTCGCTTCTGGGTGGAACGCTGGGGACGATGCTCTGTTCCCGCGCGTTTGCCGATTCACCGAAGCGGCCAAACGTGCTGTTCATTGCGGTGGACGACCTGCGCCCGGAACTGGGGTGCTATGGCAACCCCCTGATCAAATCGCCGAACATCGACCGGCTTGCGGCGCGCGGCATGGTGTTCAACCACGCCTACTGCCAGCAGGCCGTCTGTTCGCCCTCCCGTTCCAGCCTGCTGACGGGCACCCGTCCCGACACCACCAAGGTGTGGGACCTAAGAACGCATTTCCGCAAGGCCCTGCCGGACGTGGTCACCCTGCCGCAACTGTTCAAGAACAACGGCTACTTCGTGCAGGGGATGGGCAAGATCTACCACGTCGGGTATGACGATCCCGTTTCGTGGTCCGTGCCATGGACCCTGCCCAAACCTTCCCGCATCCCGGAACTCCAGTCTCAGGACCCCGACGCCCCGCCTGCGGAGAAAAAGGCGCGCAACAGCAAGGAGGGGCGCGGCCCGGCGTTCCGCGCCGTCGACCTCGCGGACAACGAACTGTACGACGGCATGCTGGCCGACATGGCCGTTTCGGCGCTCAACGGGGTAAAGGACCGGCAGGAGCCCTTCTTTCTCGCGGTGGGTTTCGTCAAGCCCCATTTACCCTTCGTGTCCCCCAAGAAATACTGGGACCTGTATGATCCGGCGGCCATTCCGCCCGCGCCCAACCGGTTCCTGCCGAAGGACGCGCCTCCCTTTGCGTTTGCCGACAAGAACGAATTGTGGAGCTACAAGGACGTTCCGGATGTGAGCCATCTGCCCGATGACTATGCGCGCCAGTTGAAGCACGGCTATTACGCGGCCGTCAGTTACATGGACGCGCAGTTGGGGCGCGTTCTGGACGCGCTCGATGCAAACGGACAGCGTGACAACACCATCATCGTGTTATGGGGCGACCATGGCTGGAAACTGGGCGAACATGACCGCTGGTGCAAGCACAGCAATGCGGAAATCGACACCAATGCGCCGCTGATCATTGCCGCGCCCGCCATGAAGCACGCCGGCGGCCGCACGGACGCGCTGGTGGAATTCGTGGACGTGTATCCGACGCTGGCCGAACTGGCGGGACTGCCGTTGCCCGGGCATCTGGAGGGCTCGAGTGCCGTCCCGCTGCTGGAGCAGCCCGACCGGAAGTGGAAGTCGGCCGCCTTCAGCCAGTATCCCCGAAAGGTCGATGGCAAGGAGCTCATGGGGTACACCATGCGGACGGAACGCTACCGGTTCACCTGCTGGGTACGGCGCAACAACCACGAGAAGGTCGACGCCGTGGAACTGTACGACCACCAGACGGACCCGCAGGAGAACGTGAACATCGCCGCCGACCCGGCCAACGCCGCACTCGTAGACAGCCTCACGAAGCAGTGGCTCGCGGGATGGAAGGGCGCCGCAAAGCCTTAGCGCGCCTGATCCGCACCCTTCGCGCCGTCATCGACTAGAATGCGGGCTCAGGCGGAAACAGTGAATCCCGGTTCGCCATGAGTTCTTCACACTCGTCGATTTCGGCAGGAACGGGAACAAGTATGATCGGATTCAGGCCCGGATCTTTACACTGGTCGGGGTCATTGGGCGTGTTCAGGATGCCAAGCGATGCACCGACCACA
The DNA here is from genome assembly GCA_903822375.1 of Candidatus Hydrogenedentota bacterium. Taxonomy (GTDB): domain Bacteria; phylum Hydrogenedentota; class Hydrogenedentia; order Hydrogenedentales; family CAITNO01; genus CAITNO01. Next base: position 582 of record CAIJOU010000014.1, on the reverse strand, counting down.
AGCTGTTCCGAATCGTCAATCACAGCGCCCCGCAGCGTGCCGTCGGAGTAGAGCGTCACATCGTTCTGAAATATCTCCCGGCGGGCAAGATATATCTCACCCTTGATCAATCCGAACAGTTTCACGAATACGGTGACGCCAGGTTTCCCGTCGTGGTCAGCGTCATTGATCAGGGGATCCTTTGGGTCCTTGGACAGCGGCACATCGGGATTTCCATCAATGCCGATCAGCGTCGGCGTTGCAGGCCGCCGCATCTTCCATGCCCCATTCTCTTCATAAACATCGACGATGGCCTTTCGGGGCTGAATTGCCTGCGTGGCACTGTCCGGGAAGGATGTAACCATATTCTGGTTGGCCCTGTGTTCGGCATGGCAAAAACGGTCATACTCGACAAGCTGCCCGTCCTCGATGACCAGGTCCGTAAAACCGTAAGAAATGATGAATGTTGACAAGGGCCCGTTGGGCGTCTGCGCCTCGTACGCAACCACATCGTAGTGGGCATAATGCCCCGCCATGGCGGCCATGGCTTCCTCCTTGCTTGCGGGCGCATTCCAGTTCGGGTCGTTGGCGGGCGTCTCATAC
>CAIJOU010000013.1 GCA_903822375.1 Candidatus Hydrogenedentota bacterium | reverse complement strand
TCATGAACATGCTCTGGCTGTTCTTCTTCGGTCCCGAGGTCGAGCGCCTGCTCGGCAGCCGCCAGTTTATCCGCTTCTACCTGGGCTGCGGCGCCTTGGCGGTCCTGTGCACCCTCGTCCCGCTGGCCCTGTTCGGTTTTGCGCCGACCATGTGCGGCGCGAGCGGGTCCATCATGGGCGTGATGGTCGCTTTTGCCATGATCGATCCCAAGCGCCAGTTCTTCCTGTTTCCGTTCCCCGTTCCGATCAGCGCCGTGGGGATGGTCGTGCTGGTGCTCGTCATGAACCTCATCTCGGGGCTGAACGGCAGCATGGCAGAAACGGTCACCCATCTCGGCGGCATGGCTGCGGGCTACGGCCTCATGAAGGCGATTCCCTGGTACTACCAGTGGCGCCGGGAACAGGCCCGTGAGAAGTTGAAGCGCTCAAAGGACGGCGACGACCCCGGCAAAGTCGGCGAGGCCGTGGACAACATTTTCAAGTTTAAGGACCGTAAATGACGCGGCATCTCAACGTTTACTGACACCCGCCAGAATTATCCAATGTTTCACATCCCAACATTCCAAGAACTGCTGATACTTGCCGGCATTTTCATCCTGCTCAACATTGCGGGACTATGGCCCATGGTGCAGCGTGTGCTGAGCCGCTGGGTCTCCGAAGCGGTGTTTGGTCGTCCCAAAGTGGCCGCGCCGCCGCCCTCCCGGGCGGATGTGGAGCTTTGTTACCGGCTGCTGGGGCTGTCATCCTCGGCGAGTTGGGACGAGATCCAAAGCGCGTACCGGCGCAAGGCCAAGGTGCACCATCCCGACCACGGCGGTGACGAGGACGCCATGCGCGCCCTCAACGAGGCGTACCAGACGCTCAAACGGATTAAGAGGGCCTGACCTGTTTATCGACAGGCTCCCAAGAGTCCACGAAGCCGTTTCCAACGGTCCATTCCCACGGCTCCTGTGGAGCAAGTGCGGGTAGGTTGTACTCGTATCGTTCTCGCCATCCGGTCATATCCATGGGAGTAATCTGGCAAATCAACTTATCCATGGCGTCCCGTAAGACAGGGGTAACCGGGTCGTTGACCAATTCAGGCGAATCATACTCCAGATGCTGCCAGCCATTGCCTGTCTTAACAGTGTAAGTCATAGAATTGGGAATGACTTCTAAGTAGGGGCAAGCGCCGTTCTTCGAATGACCATATACTGTAAATGGTGGATGAAGAAGGGCCGCTTGTACGCGGCGTCCTACCGTCTGAACACTTCTCCAATTGCGCACGGGGCCAAAACATACGGACACATTTGGCATTTCGCTGTGAAGTTCCAGGTCCTTTCCTCTAAGCCATCTTGCGTGTCGGATTAATGGCTGGAGGAATCCCCGAGTGCCGGCACGATTGCCATCGGTAAACACCGTCACCGACTCAAGGAAGGAGACATCATCTGCACTTCTGTAGATGTGCAAGCAGGGATTTAGCCAATCGTTGCGGATAACACCATGCGGTAAAAAGAGAGCCCGCGGGCCATCCACAATCAGTCCGCCCAAGTTATTCTTTTTCATATTTCGCTTGACGTTTGGATTCATAGCCTGAGGTTGCCTTTGGCTGAACCGCTGCCGTTTCGTCGAGTAGAACCATGTCGGACGCCAGCGCATGTGGCAGTCCGCGAGGCCGTTGCCGCGAAAGGTTCGGAATTCATCATAATCTTTCGGTTAACAGTCCGCTCACGCCTCTGGCAAATGGCGGGTGCCGCCCACAAAACTGAATTCCATCGCGGGCGCAATGCGCTTCTGTCTGGTCTCGAGATGGAATCCGATAAACTCCGCGCGGCGACCCTTCCTGGGTGGCCAGGGTGGCGCCGGAACGCCGAGCAGTTGCGCCGGGTTCTTCGACGCGCAGTCGAACGCTTCCGACATCGTCAGGTCCGCCGCCAGCCAGGCGTTGATGACCCCTTCGAGCAGTAGCGTGCCGCTTCCGGCGAGCAGTTCCGTGCCGGCCAGGCAGACCTTTCCGTTCTTGTGGTATTCCACGTCCGTGCCGAACATACGGTACTTGCCCGGCTTCATTCCCGCCAGGCATACCGCGTCCGATATGAGAATGCAGCGTTCCGGGCTCTTGGCCCACATCATCGACTTAAGTGCCTCCTCCGGCAGATGATGCAAATCGGCGATGAAAGATGCGTGCAACTGGTCGTTGGCCAACTGCGGCCAGACGGGATTATGGTGGCGGTGAATCGCCGTGGCCAGACCGTTGCCCAGGTGCGTGCAAAGCGTCGCGCCCGACTCGGCCGCTTTCGCCACCTGCGCCGCGTTGGCGGCATGGTGGCCCAGGGCCGCAACAATGGACTGTTTGGCGAGCGCCCGAATCAGCGCCGGGGCGCCCGGCAGTTCCGGTGCAAGCGTCACGCAGGCCACCCGTCCGTCCGCCGCGCCGACAAGCCGTTTCATAACGGATATCGACGGTTCGATCACATGCTTCCTGGGATGCGCGCCGCGCGGGCCGTCGACGGGCGAAATGAACGGCCCCTCGAAGTGAATGCCCAGCACGGAGGCGTCTGTGGCGGGGTCGGCCGTCAGCGCCTCCACAATGCGCCAGGCCCGGCGCTCCATCGAGTCCACCGCGGCCGTCACCAATGTGGGCGCCCAGCGCGCCACGCCGCACGCGGCCAGTTTGTGGCTGAGCTCGATTACTTCGTCCATGACCAGATCATCGCGCTGCAGGTCAATGCCAAAGCCGCCGTTGACCTGCAGGTCCACCAATGCCGGTGCCAGCAGGGTTTCATCCGAACCGAGGTCGGGCTTCCCGAGCGATTTTCCGACACTGACATCGCGCACCACCCCGTTGCGCACTAGCACATCGGCCACCCGCCCGGAATCGAGCAACTGCCCCCGGACAAGATACGTCAACTCATTTTTTCTATTCATGATTTCCTGCTTCAAGAATGTAGGACAGCCGCCCTCGGCTGTCGCCCCTGAGCGTTTGCAGCAGCCGCTCTCGGCTGCCGCCCTTCAGCATTCGCACCAAAGCTACAGTGTAATACACGGTCCTTTCCCTTTTCCCCATTCTGAAAAAGGAAAGCGCCGGAAGACCCACTGGGGATTCTCCGGCGCTGCGTTCTCTTCCGAATGGTCAATTATCGATTGTCAATTGTCAATTTCCTACTTCGCCTTGCCCTGGTTCGCCACTGCCTCGGCGGCCTTGCGCGCCGCTTCCGGGTCGCCCAGGTAGCGGTTCGACAGCGGTTTCAGGTTCTCGTCCAACTCGTACATCAGCGGAATGCCCGTCGGGATGTTCAGGTTGATGATGTCCGCGTCGGAGATGCCGTCGAGATACTTGACTAGCGCGCGCAGGCTGTTGCCGTGCGCGACGATGAGCACCCGCTTGCCCGCCTTCACCTGCGGCGCAATCACGTCTTCCCAGTACGGCACGAAGCGCGCGATGGTGTCCTTCAGGTGCTCCGTCAGCGGAAGTTCTTCCTTCGACAGATCGGCGTAGCGGCGGTCATGGCCGGGGTAGCGCTCATCGTCCTCGGTGAGCGGGGGAGGGGCGATGTCAAAGGCGCGGCGCCAGATCTTCACCTGGTCCTCGCCGTACTGCGACGCCGTCTCGGACTTGTTCATGCCCTGCAGCGCGCCGTAGTGCCGCTCGTTCAGCCGCCAGTTGCGCACCACCGGCACCCACATCTGGTCCATTTCGTCCAGCGCGATCTGCATCGTCCTGATGGCGCGCTTAAGAACCGAGGTGTAGATCAAATCGAACTCAAACCCGTCCGCCTTCAATACCTGCCCGGCAAGCTTGGCCTCGTCGCGGCCCTGATCGCTCAGGTCCACATCCGTCCAGCCGGTGAACCGGTTCTCAAGATTCCACGTGCTCTGGCCGTGGCGCAACAACACGATCCTGTGCATGCAATTCACTCCTGTTTTTCTGAGATGCGTGTGAAAAGTCATGGGGAATACGGCCAATGGCCGTGCATATAGCATGACGGTTTTGGGTCCGGAATGTCAATATTTCGAGAAAAAAGGCGCGGATGCGCCGCACAGCCCGCCAGGCAGTCCGGGATTTCCAGCCCCGGACTTGGGCCAGGGCAAACCCGGAACTCTCACTGTGTTACGCCAGAAGATGGGGCACTTCACCACTTCTTTGCGGCGGCCACCATAGCCAGGCCAATAAGTCCAAGCATGGCAGTCATGGCATCACCCAACCAAGTCGGTCTTACGCCCCGGCATCCCGAACAATCGGAACCGGCATCCACACCCAATTCATCGGGACTTAGATAGCCGTCGCCGTTCGTGTCCAAGGCGTCGAATACAGCCTGGGTCAGTGCTGGAATTCCTGCAATGGCCTCTTTGAAGGACAAGTTGCCGTCACCGTTGGCATCTGCCTGCGTGAAAGTATCTGC
>CAIJOU010000012.1 GCA_903822375.1 Candidatus Hydrogenedentota bacterium | reverse complement strand
CGCCGGAGCTTGAGCGCGGTCTCCAATTGTTCCAGCGGCACGCTCTCGGTCGGGTTGTCGACGCCGTGCGCCAGCAGGTCTTTCAGTTCCGCCCGGTACTGTTCCACGCTGCGCACATCAGGGCCAACCGTGCCCTTCCCCGTTTCGTCCAGCGTGATGCCGATGAAGCCCTTGCTTCCGAAGAAATGCAGGTAAATGCTGGACTCCAGGGGATTTGCTTCGAGGTCGAAGGGCAGAACTTCCAGCGTGAGCCGCAGCGTTTCCAGCAGACCACCCTGGGAACGCATTTCGATTTTGCCTTCATACACGCCCGCCCTGGCGGCTGCGGGCACATGTACCGTAATCCAGAACTGCTTTGAACTACGCTTCGGTATCTTCACCGGCTGCAGGGTCTGGGCGTCCCGAATGGGCATGTTTTCAATAGAACAATCGCCCTGTTTGCCAACGGTGTCGGGACTCATGATCCAAGGCTCGACCGTATTGCCGTCGGGGAAGACAACTCTCGGAGCGCTGGTCCATAGCCACCGTTTCGTCCCGTCCGGGTATTGCAGCTTTACAAAGTTCTGCCGGTACCACTTTTCCGTCCGGACCAGGTCGTCGTCTTTCAGCAACAACTCCGGCGTGAGAATGCGTTTGCCCTCATCCACCGGCGTGTTGTCCAGAATCATAATGTCCTTTTCGCCGACCTCCTGCACGTACTTGGGCGGATTGGAGTATCCCTCGCCGCCGCCGGCCTGGTACCAGCACTTGACGGCGCGAATCTCCACGCAGTCCGAACCGATCCTGCCCGCGGCACCCTCCAAGTCGGTGGTGGCAACTTCCAGGGTGAGGTCGTTCACAATTGGATAGGCCACAAACGAGGCGGGCTCATATTCTCCCCGGCAGGCCCGTATTGCCATGACATCGGACGGGTTTTCCGGAAGGTCTGCCCAAGGCAGGATGGGGCTGTTTGTAATCGCCGTTGTGGCGTACACGAGCAGTTCCTGACCTGCCCGGGTGATTCCTCTGAGCGCCAGGTCGGCCTTGTCCTTGACACTCCTCGCCTCGGGAGTGTTTGCCCCCGCCTCCTGCATGACCATCATAACGTCCTGTCGTTGGGCCGACGACTCGGCACGAACAGGTTGAAGCGGCACGGCGCACAAAAGCAGGACAACCAAGACCAACGCGGAGATCAGCTTCTTTGGCATGCGGACAAACTCCATTGACGCACGAATAGCGCGGCGCCTTTATGCGCCTGGTCACGCGCGGAAAGAACCTGGATTCATATGACCCTGTTCTCGTTCGCCAAACCTGGTCTGGCCCGTTTATGCGGGCTCGATCACGATGGCGGCGTAGACGTCCAGCATGGCTACCTGCACACGCAACTTGTTTTCCTCGACGGCCGTGGTTGCGGAGGCGCCCCGGCAGGTCACTTTCGACACCTTGTAGGGGTTCTCCATTTCGACAGTCACGTCGCAAATCGGGGGGATCTCGTGTATGCGCGGCATGTCGTGGGCCATGGCGGTGCGATTGGCGAGGTGGATGATGACGCGCTTGGGCGTCTCCTGCCGCCACACAGTCACCTCCAGGCTTCTGGGTGCTTTCACGAGGAGTTGACGTTGGGGCAGCAGGCGGTCAAGATAGCGCACCATGCGGTCACGGGCATGCACGAGGGTGGTTGCAGCATAGTAACGCCCAATTCCAAAGGCGACGTACAGCACCTCTCCGGCATCCACTTTTCGGGTCACCGCCACAGGCCACTCCGTGGGCTTCCCCGGAAAGGGATCGGGCCCGCCGGCCACGGGGCCGGCAGGGTCTGTGGCAACCTGGCGGGCAAGAACTTCGCCCGATGCGCTCACCTGTTGAAACACGCCCGTTGCCGGTTCAGGTTCCACCGGCCCCTCCATGGCGAAGTGACCCTCCACGGCACCCTTCTGCGCAATGCCGAGCAGTTCGCCCAGCGCAAAGTCGGCGCGCTCGAAACCGCGCGCGTCGCCTAGCCCAATCTCGCCCGTGGCAAGCACATGGCCACCTTGGCGCGCATATGCATCGATGGCGGCGCAGAACGTGTCGTCCACGAAGGAGGTGTTGGGCAGTATGACCACGTCATACCGGGCCAGGTCCGCAGCATCCTTCACATCCTCGGCTATCACCACCTCGAACGGGATATGCTCCTCGACAAGCACGCGGGACCATCCGTCCAACTCCTGGGACCAATCCATCCGGCCTGCCCGGAAGTACTTGCGCGTTGCCCACGAGAACACGAGCGCCACCTTGGCGTACGGCGCGGCGCCGGCGTGCAGGTCCGCGTCTTCCATAAAGAAATCCAAGCCCCTGCGAACCGTCTCATGCAGCGTCTTTGAACTGGTGGTGTCCGGGTAGGCGCCGACGCCGCACGGGCCCAGAATATCGCAGCCATTTGCCTTGGCGCTGGCGGCGCTGATTTGCCACGCGGCAAACGGCACGGACAGATGGGCGTGCATGGGCGAAGTGGAGGTGAGAAGCTCGCACGAGGGTTTGTTCAGGGCGCGGTGCCAGCGCATCGTCAGGTCGGACGCGTGCAGGTCGTAGAAGATTTCAGAAACATAGATGTCCAGGTGGGGCAGGAGATTCTTGTCAAACCCGTACATCGGCGAGAGCCAGAGCGGGTTCTGCCCGTTATGCGCGGCGAACACGCCGTGTTCGCGCAGGACCGCCGACACATCCCCGATGAGCGAGGCGCTGCATTCATTGCGCCAGTCTATGAATTCCCGCCAGTGCGCATTGATGGCCTCCTGCGTTATGTCTTTGGTGTGGCAGATGCGCTCCAGCGTGGGGCGGCAGTATTCGCACACGCACACGCCGCTGTTGAAGCACATGTCGAGGTGAAAGCCGTCGGGATGATAGCGCTCGATGATCTCGCGCGCGACCTCGACGACCTGCCTGCGGCGAGGCGAATTGATGCAGGCAAAGCGCCATGAACCGCCGGGCACGTCCTGCACGCGCCAATCCGGATTGTCGGGTTTCGCCCAAGGGGCCAGCGGAAATTCCTTTTCCGGCTGCCCGCCCATGGGCACCACATACCACTCCGGATGGCGCGACTCGAGCCAGTTGATGTAGGCGATGACCTTCTGCCCCTGCGCCTGCAGGCGCGAGGACACCTCACCGAAATAGTCCCGACCCTTGAGGTTGGGGTGCATGGGCCATATTTTGCTCGGGTAGTAGGCCACGCTGAACTGGTTGGCCGCGTACACCGCAACGATCTCCGCCCCCACGCCCGCCATTTCCTTCGCGATTCGGTCGGGATCATAGTTGGCAAAGGCCGTTTCCTGATCATTCAGGGCATACTGATCGTACCAATAGATGCGCTGCCGTTTGTGCAGCCAGTCATGGTTGGTTGCCGGTGCCGTTTTCGCAGTCCCGGTCTCCCCCGCCATCGCCTGTCCGCCGTCCGTCACGATGCCCATGGCTCCCAGTGCTCCTATTTGCATGAGTTCTCTGCGCGTAATCCGCATGCGTTT
>CAIJOU010000011.1 GCA_903822375.1 Candidatus Hydrogenedentota bacterium | reverse complement strand
CATATTCCATGCGAAAATGATGGCGGTATGAGAACGTTGGGGTTTTTCAACAGGTCCAGCGTTCCCTTATTTCCCTTGTTTTCGACTCGCATTATCATTGCCTTACTGTCAACTTCGGCGCTATTTCCGCCGCTTTCAGTCGCAACTGAGGCCAACATAGCCTCCAATTCTGTATTAGGTCTGTTAAAGAATATGGGTGTGTCTAGTACAGCCAGATTAGACGTGTTTCTTGATGAAATCTGTAGAATAAAGCCAACATCCGTTATCCGGGTGCGGGAAGATCTCGCTGACATGAGGTTATGTCGAGACAGTATTGAGGTGAAAATAAACGGAACTTATGGCTTCGTTTTGGATCAACACTCTGGAGATCTTCTTCAGTATTACGATTCAGACGAGAGCTCGGAGTGCAGCTAAGAAGACAAGATGCGCGCGTTCCGGTGTTCGCCAGAAGACGTTTTTGCGATGTCCGTCAAGATACTGGGGATCTTGGGTCAACCGCAAGATAGAAACCAGTTTGAAGTTAAGAAAGCGCTGGAGCTTCCAGAGAGAGTTAGAAGTGATGGCTTCGGCCGCTGGGTAATTAAGCGCCGCTATTCTTTCAACAACGTGCCCTGCCGTGACCGGTCCTTCAGTCTGACCGTATTTCCTGAGAAGGCGTCGATACATATCGAGGCGTTTGAAGATTATCCGATAGTCCTTCCGGATGAGGAGCCGCAATGGTCTATTAGTAAAGATGAGGCGGTTTCGGCTGTGAAGGCTTGGTTTGTTGGTGCAAGTCCTTCATACATGCTCGCACCGAAGGTTGAAAGTGACGTTGTATCGAAGATCCAGAAGGTCATAGCGCTTCCCAATAGGTGTTTCGTTCTCGGGAAGAAACAGCCAGACTGTCGTGGCACCAAAGCGCAATACTGCTGGGAAGTACCCTTTTCTTGGATGGAGTGCTCGGACGTGTTTAATGGTGTTCTTTGGGTTTCTCTTGGGAAGGGAGAGGTCATTGGCGGCACCACAAAACACTGGTAGTTCACGCAATGTTTGGGAAATAGGGACACTTCCACGGAATTTGGAGTCGCTACCCCTATCTATCCCAATGAATCCGGCGCGGGTGCGGAAAGGGCGGTTTGACTCGGAATCACTCGGTTGTGGCGTGGTCGGGAAACCACGCCACAACAAGCGTCTCCTTGTTCTGCGCGTTGAAGTAGGAGGCGTAAGCGGTGAATGGTCTTGCCCGTATTGTCCCGACGGCACCTGCCCCCCGCCTTCCGGTGGAGAGTGAGTCAGTTAATCGGCGGTTAAGGAGGAACGTTAATGGACACGATGAATGGGAAATCAATACGCAGGACTGCCGTTGCCGTCCTCGGTTTCACACTGTGGTGTGCTGTGGCCCGCACCGTCGAACCGGTTGTTCCGGACGGGTCTCCGCCTCTTTTTACATATTCTCTCTCAAAATCGTCCATTGCAAGCGGTGAACCAATAACGCTAGACATTTCATGGGGGGACAGGGAATCGGAAATCAACTACTCCGTAACTTGCACTTTTATGTCGAGATACAGTTCCTGTGCCACGTCCCTAGAACTTCTCGACAGTTCCATGAAGCCTGCGGGAGTGCGGCGGCACGTGGTTGTAATGCCGTCGAGTCAAGCGATCTGCATATTTCCGCGCAAAGAGAGCATATCGGGTGGTGTCGTACGCATACCCGTCCATCTGTTCGTTTCCACGGATGTTCCAGAGGGGGCCTATTATGTTCGTTTGTCGGCTCTCGAAATCGGCGTGGTTGACAAGAAGAGCAACCAAAGGACATGGCCTGTCCTCCGGTCTGCGCCGCTTCCGCTGGAGGTACACAAAAGCGGCCCGGGGGAGGTTGCCGCTATCTACGCGGCGCTGCTGAAGAAAGGGCTTGCGGAGAGGAAGGAGCATTATCGCGGCTGGATTTGTGATGACTGGCGGGACTATCCGACAGCCCTGCACATGGTGCTGTGGGCGTCCGGCCCTTCAGCTGTAAAGACACAGATTGATGCCCTATACGACAATGACACACACCGCTTCTGCTTCTGGACCAGGTTCACGGTTCATGCATATCAGAATATACTCGAATACGGAACCATTGAAGATATTCGGCGCCTGGCGGCTATAGCGGATTCTCCCGAGTTCTTACAAGGCACAGACTCTAATGGTTATGACTCAAATCTTGTCTGGCTCTTCCAGGAACTAAAGAAGAAGGGTAATCCGGAACTGCTTACTCTGATTGAGCCCACTT
>CAIJOU010000010.1 GCA_903822375.1 Candidatus Hydrogenedentota bacterium | reverse complement strand
GGAAATGGGTGGACTTACCCGAGCCGCCACACACCGGTATTCGCGGGCACGGGTACAGTCACCATTCTCAGGGGTATGTCCTGGTCGGCAGCGTCAGGCTTGCGGCCGAAAATGGTGACAGTCCCCTGCGGCGCGGCCAGGTCGAGAAGGGCCTCCGTCCTATGTTAAAATTGTCGGCTTGAAAGGTGGTTCGTCCAATCATGCAACAATCCATGGAAAATCTGGTCACCTCGGCCCTGCTGGAAGATGTCGGTCACGAGGACATCACGACAAACAGTGTCGTTGACGCGGCGTTGCGGTGCCGGGTGCGGCTCTCTGCAAAACAGGAGGGCGTCCTGAGCGGCATCGCGCCGTTTAAGACGGCCTTTGAGGTGATGCGGGCCGATATCGGGGATTGGAGCAGCCTGGAAGACGGGACAACCTTTGGCAAGGGCGATGTGATTGCCTCGTTCACGGGCAAGACCCGGGCCGTGCTGACGGCGGAACGCACCGCGATGAACTTTGTGCAGCATCTGTCGGGGGTGGCCACGGTCACGCGCCGGTTTGTGGACCAGCTTCAGGGGCTGGACTGCCGCATCTGCGGCACCCGCAAGACAACGCCGATGCTGCGCCAACTGGAAAAGGCCGCCATCGTGCACGGGGGCGGGGCGCCGCACCGGCACACACTTTTTGACGGCGTGCTGATCAAGGAAAACCACGTCATGGCCGCCGGGGGTATCGGCACGGCGGTGCGCCGCGCCCGGGCGCAGGCCCATCATCTGATGCGGGTGGAGGTTGAGGTGCGCAACCTGGAGGAGTTTGACCAGGCGCTCGCGACCGATACCGATGTGATTATGCTGGACAACATGGACAATGAAACGATGGCCGAGGCCGTCCGCCGCGCCGGGGGACACAAGGTCGTCCTTGAGGCCAGCGGCAACGCCTCGCTGGAGCGCGTTCGCGGCATGGCGGCGACGGGGGTGGACTTTGTGTCCGTCGGCGCGCTGACCCATTCGGCGCCCGCAATCGACCTGACACTGCTGATCGAGAACATCTGAGTCTGCGTGCGCCGCCGCGCGAAGCCCCCGCGGGGGGCCGGGCGCGGCCGCGGCGGAAACCTCAACCAACTGCAAACGGAACCGCGGCATGTTACTGGTGGTGGATGTCGGCAATTCGCACACGGTGCTCGGCCTGTATGACGGGCGCGAGCTGCGCGGCCATTGGCGCGTGGTGACGGCCAACTACCGCACCGGCGACGAGCTGCAGATCCTGCTGATGATGCTGCTGCAGAGCATCGAACTGCATCCGCGCCAAATCACCGGCTGCTGCGTGTCCAGCGTGGTGCCCCAGTTGAACCCCGCGCTGCAGCAGGTTGCGCGCCACGCCTTCAAGGTGGAGGCGCTCATGGTCGAGCCCGGCGTCAAAACCGGCATCATGCTGCAGGTGGACAACCCCCGGGAAGTGGGCGCGGACCGCATTGTCAACGCCGTCGGCGCGCTGGAGGACCATGCGGGCCCGCTGATCATCATCGATTTCGGCACGGCCACCACCTTTGACGCGCTTACGGCCAAGGCCGAATGGATTGGCGGCATCATAGTGCCGGGCATCCAGCTGTCGGCCGACGCCCTGTTTGAGCACTGCGCGAAACTGCCGCGCGTGGATATCGTGGTGCCCAGGACCGTCATCGGGCGCGACACGGTGACCAACATCCGGGCCGGCCTGACCTACGGCTATGCCGACATGACGGACGGCCTGATCCGGCGGATGCGGGCCGAGATGGGCGGCAAGGCCAAGGCCATCGCCACCGGCGGCCTGGCCAGAACGATAGCCGGCGTATCCAAAGAGATTGAGGTGGTGGACCCGCTGCTTACGCTCAAGGGCCTGCGCGCCGTGTTCGAAAAGAACGCCGGGCCCGCCGCATGAACCGCCTGCACCTCCTGCTGCCGCTGGCCCTGGCGTTCACGGCGGGCTGTTCACAGCCGGCGCCGCCGCCCTCCGCACCCGAGGCGCCGTCCGCGAACACGCCCAAGGCGGCCGCCGACCCCTACGCCCAGCCGGACAACGCGCTGCAGATGAGCGAGATTAACCTGTACATGCACCGCTCCAAACAGATGGAGGGCGTGGCGCAGAAGCCCGAGTTCTGGGTGCACGCCACCGCGTTCACCATGCAGGGCCAGAACGCCTATGCCTTCCAGAACGCGCGCGCCGTGGTCTACAGCGAGCAGGAGGGGCATGAGGACGTGGTCATAGACGCCAAGCGCGGCACCTTCGAGCAGGACCGCCGCGCGGTGCTGCAGGACGACGTCCACGTCAAAGCCGGCACGCTCCAGATCAACTTGAGCGACATCACCTGGGAGAAGCCCGAGGACGGAAGCCCGGGCGTGGCGCGTTCCGACAACCATGTCAGCATCAACGATCCGTCGCTTCAACTGGAAGCGGGGGCGCTGCGCCTGTATCCTGATAGCAAGCTGTTTGAACTGACCGGAGCCACCGGCACGGTCCGTTTCGGAAAGGATTCGCCATGAACATGCGCATGCTGTGCGCTCTGGCCCTCGTGTGCTCTGCCGCCCTGGCGGCCGAACCCGCCAAGGCACCCACCGCGGCCGAACCCGCCAAGGGCGCCCCGCCGGCGCAGGGGCAGGGCATGAGCGGCTACAGCTCGATGGAAATTGACGCGGGCCACATGAAGGGCAACTTTGCGACCGGCGCCATCGACGAGATGACCGACGGCGTCAAGATTCGCCTGCTGTCCGACGATCCGGACAAGAAGCCGCTGCCGATCAAGGCGCAGACCATGAAGTTCACCTGGAAGGAGGGGCAGAACACGCCCTCCATGATCGTCATGGACCGCAACGTCGAGGTGAACCATCCCGACGCGCAAATCACCGCCGGCCATGCCGAATGGAACTTCGATTCGGGCGAAGTGGTGTTTACCGGCGATCCGGTGGTCAACAACGACAAGATCAAGGGACTGCGCGGCGAGAAGATGATGCTCAACGTGAAGACCAACAACTTCGAGGTCTCGCGCGTGCGCGCCGACCAGGTGCCGCTGCAGGGCATGGAGGGTGGCCCCGGCGGCGGCAAGGGCGACGCTTCGCTCCTGCGCGAGGGTGACGTGAAGGACTGGGCCGCGCTGATCGGCAGGCTGCGCACCGAGGCAAACGCCGCGGACGCCGCACCGGGCAAGCAAATCGTGTCGCAGATCAGCGCCGACAACCGGAAACTGCTCATGAGCGTGGACACGGCCGTGCTGCTCCAGCGCAAGGGCGACATTGTTAAGCTGGTCAACTCGGTGCTCAAGAGCCCGAAACTGTACAGCGAGGCGGCGTGGAAGGGGCGCGCGCTGGGCGAAGAGGCGCAGAAGCTGGTCGCCGCCGAAAAGCGCAGCCCCGAGGAGCAGACCCGGCTCAACCGGCTGCTGCTCAACGCCGCCTATCCGGAGCTGGTGGCCGCCCCATGAGCGCCGCGCCGAAGAAGACGCCGCTGCTGGAAACGGATGGGTTGGTGAAGGCGTTCAAGAAGCGCACCGTTGTGCGCGGCGTGTCCATCACGGTCCACGCGGGCGAGGTGGTCGGCCTGCTCGGTCCCAACGGCGCGGGCAAGACCACCACGTTCAGCATGATCGTCGGCCTGCTCAAACCCGACACGGGCCGCATCCGTTTTCAGGACGAGGACATCACGCGGCTGCCCATGTACCGTCGCGCGTGGCGCGGCATCGCCTATCTGCCCCAGGAGCCGTCGGTGTTCCGCAACCTTACGGTGCGCCAGAACCTGACCGCCATACTGGAATACCAGAACATGGGCCGGGCCGAACGGGACGCGCGCGCCGACAGGCTGCTGCAGGAAATGAACATTGCCCATCTTGCCGACAGCCCCGCCTTCACGCTGTCCGGCGGCGAGCGCCGCCGCACCGAGATTGCCCGCGCATTGGCCATCGAGCCCAAGGTGTTCCTGCTCGACGAGCCTTTCGCCGGCATCGACCCGATCGCGGTGGCCGATTTGCAGGACACCGTGTCGCGCCTGCGCGACAGCGGCATCGCCGTGATCATCACCGACCACAATGTCCGCGAGACGCTCCAAATCACCGACCGCGCCTACATCATCAACGAGGGCAGCGTGCTTGCCTCGGGCTCCCCACAGGAACTTTCGGACAACGAGAAGGTTCGGCAGATATACCTGGGCGAGAAGTTCCAGTTGGCCTGAGCGGGGATGATGGGAATTATGGGAGGCATGGGAGGCTGACAGAAGACCTGTCTTCTCCCATCACTTCCATCATCGTGGGAAGGCGACTTATGAACGAAGTGGGCAGTTGCAGGATATGGGGTATAATGAAAAGGTGACACAGGAGACTGAAACATGACGGTGGCCACGTCCAACTTTAACCTTGACGACGCAATTCAACGCGTCAACAGCAGCCATGAGCCCATTGTGCTCAGCAAAGACGGCAAGGAGGTGGCCGTGATCATGTCTATTGAGGAATGGGAAGACCTCATGGACCTGGAGGCCGTGCGCCGGGCCAGACAAGAACCCGGGGAAGACATCCTTTGGGAGGATGCCAAGGGAGAGCTGGGGCTGAAATGACCTATACGGTCGTATTGACGCCGCACGCTTTCCGCGCAATGAAGAAGCTTTCACTGGACACGTGCAGGCGCCTCCAACCCGCCATTGACGCATTGGCCGACACCCCCCGGCCAACGGGTGTCAAGAAACTCTCAAACTCGCAGGACATCTATCGCATTCGGGTCGATGACTACCGCATCATCTACGAAATCTGCGACGCCGTTCTCCGTGTCGTCGTCATCGAAGTGGGCCACCGTCGCGAGGTGTATCGCGGATAAGTATATCGGCAAAAAGCTCCAGTTGGCTTGAGCGGCAAAGGCCATGAGAGTTTTGGGAAGCATGGAAATTATGGGAGGCATGGGAGGCTGACAGAAAGTCTGTTTTCTACCATCACTCCCAAAATTCCCATTCTTCCCATGGCTCCCATCATCACACGTACTGCGCTACGATGGCCAAACCTGTCGCGACGCTGGTGAAGGTGTCGCGCTGCTGGACGCGGTCGGGGCCGTAGCGCTCGTGCAGCATGTCGCGGATGGCCGGAATCAGGCTCGTGCCGCCCGTGGTCAGCACCAGGTCGAGCTGGTCGGGCCGCAGCCCGGCTGCCGCCTCGGCCTCCTCGATGGTGCCCAGCATGATGTGGAGCTGGTCCTCAATGATGTGCGAGAACTCGCCCCGTTCCAGCCGCTCGTCCAGGTGGATGTCCATGTAATGCAACGAGATGTCCGTTTCCAGACCATAGGACAGCCGTTTCTTGGCCGCCTCGACCTCGCGCACGATGGGATAGCCGAAGTTGCGCTGTATCAGGAAGCGCAGCGCGCGCAGCCCCTCGGGATGGTCGCTGCTGGATTCGGCGGCCAGCAGCCAGTTGATCGTTTCCTCGGTGTTCAGCTTGTACAGGTTCTGCCAGTCGAGGATTTGGTTGTAAACGAACTGGGGCATGGGCAGCTTGTTCGGGCCGTAGCGGGCGCGGCTGCCGAACACGGGGAACAGCTTGCTGCGGATGATCTCGCGGTCAATGGCGTCGCCCGCGACGGGCACGCCGGACACGGCGAGAATGCGGCTTTCGGCAAGACGCCGCGCCGCACCGTGCGCGCCGCTGAACTCCATGATGCACACGTCGCAGGTGCCGCCGCCGATGTCCACCACCATAAGGCGCTGCCGTTCATCCGAGGCGACGGCGTATTCCACGCAGGCGCCCACGGGCTCGTAAAAGAAATTCACCTCGCGGAATCCGGCCAGGTGGGCGGCCGTGAGCAGGCGCTCCTCCGCCGTTTTGTCCTCTTCCGCGTCTTTGGAAAAACGCACCGGCCGGCCGAACACGGCCCGTTCCACCGGCTCGCCGGCGGCCGCGTCCGCCGCGGATTTGATGCGGCGCAAAATGACCGAAACCAGTTCCTCGATTTGGTACTGTGTGCCGAACACCTCCGTGCCCTTGAAGCCCCGGTGCCGCAACAGCGTCTTGAGCGACTGGAACAGGCGGCCCGGCGAGTTGATCTCGACCATGGCATGCGCCCGGACCGACTCGCGCCGCTCCGGGTCAACGGCGCCCGGACGGTAGCTCTCGCTCTTGTCCGGCTCGGAGGCGACATAGGCCTCTATCTCGACGCCAAGGTCGATCTGCTTGAGAATAACCTCGCGGTCCACATTGCGCTCGATGAACGCCTTTGCCGCGGAACGGCCCACGATGGATTCCCCATCGCGCGTGATGTACAGCAGCGAGGGCAGCGAGGTGCCCGGGTCGTTGTCATCGTCCAGATGCAGCACCCGCGCGGACACGCCGTCCGATACGGCCACACTCGAATTGGTCGTGCCAAAATCGACACCGCAATACAGTTGCGTCACTGCGAAATCACCTCGTTTTGTGAAGAAAGGCCGGTTCGCTCCCACCCCGCCCGCTCCGGCGAACGATGGGAAAACGCGGAGTATATCAGAACCGGCGTGCCGTATTCCCACGGCAATCACGCCAACTAAAAACTAACAGTACCATCCGTCCCCGCTATTCCCCCGCCATCTGTCATGTTTGCCTCAGGGAATCCTCAAGGACATGCAATGTGCGTTCCGCGCAGTCTGCCTGAGGTAATCCGTCCGGCAACTGGAGTTCGGCCGCGGGAAGGAATAGTATTAGAGGTGACAAGCGAGTCGGCCGGAGAAACAACGAACCGGCGTTGGGCGTTTGTCGCCAAAGGCACAAAGCCAATCAATTCACCACGGGGAACGGCAGAGATGAACAACGAAAAGCATGTGACGCGGTTGGGAACGGAAAGAGTGCGGCCTGCGGCGGCCTTTGGCGCATATGTCGCCGCCGCCATGATTCTGATTTGCTTGCAGGACAACGTCCGCGCAGAGAACAGTCAGAAGGATGCGCCCCTCATACGGGCCATTCAAGACAACTCGTTTCTGATTGAGGAAGCCTACAACCAGGAAGAGGGGGTGGTCCAGAACATCCAGACCTTCACCCACTACCGGGGTCGAAGCTGGGTCTATACGTTTACGCAGGAATGGCCCGTGCCGAAAGAACTCCACCAGTTATCCTACTCCATCCCCGTGCTTTCTGTGGACGAGCCGGACAAGGGGCCGGACATGGGCGACATGATGCTCAATTACCGCTATCAACTGGTGCTGAAAGACAAGTTCGCCATGGCACCGCGTCTTTCGCTGAGCCTTCCCACGGGCAAGGCAGCGCGCGGGACGGGTTCGGGCACGGTCGGCATACAGGCCTGCATCCCCGTCAGCCTGGAACTCGGAAACCGGTGGGCCACCCATTGGAATGCGGCGGTGACGTACCTGCCGCACAGCGAAGGCGTCACGGGAGACCGTGCAGACGCGCTGGGATACTACTTTGGCGGCAGCGTGGTCTGCGCCTTGACCAAGAACGCCCAGTTGCTGGTGGAGTCCGTGTGGTCGTCGACGGAATCGGTGGTGTCCGCCGGAAAAACCGAACGTTCCAACAGCTTCTACATCAGCCCCGGCGCGCGCTTCGCGATCAACTGCAAGTCAGGCCTGCAAATCGTGCCCGGCATTGCGGTTCCCATCGGCGTCGGACCCAGCGCCGGCGATGTGGGGGTGCTTGCGTACCTGAGCCTGGAGTTCCCCTTCAAGAAGGTCGTGAAAGAGGATCGGTAGGCCCCGATCCGATGCGATGTTTTGTGGTCACGGGATGCTCAGGCGGTGCGTATTCCTCAATAGTGCCAAAGGGCAAGCCGAGCGCAGCACAGTGAACGCACGGCTCCCCGCTCCCGCATTTCCTGTTCTGATTCGCTTCGCTTCATAATCCCCCCGCTTGTTACTATGTTTGTCATGCTCGACGCTCACTATGAGACCATTGGCTTTGTGCTGTTCGCCATAGCCTTTGTCGCCCCGGCATTTCCGGCACTTTGCATGTTGGGGCGATGGTTGCGTGCCCGACGCGATCCGGAGCGGAGCCCTGCGGCGGCCCGGCTGCTGTTGCTGGCCGTTGCGTTTGGCGGAACGACCTATCTTGCCGCGTTCGCCTGGGGAGGCTTGGTCGAGCCCAACTGGCCCGAATTGCACCGTGAAGCGGTGAAAGGGCCGTTTGTTCCCCCGTTGCGCGTGCTGCACCTTTCCGACCTGCACCTGCAGCAGGACTTTCCCGCCCGGGAACAATGGATGCTGCATCAGGTCGAAGCGCTCAAGCCCGATTTGATCGTCATCACCGGCGATATTCATCAGTTGGACAATTTCGATGTGCCCTCGCTCGGCAAAGTGCTTTCGCAAATCAACGCGCCGCTGGGCGTGTTTGGCTGTGTAGGTTTCGACAATGTCCGGATACTGCGTGAGGCGGCACCGAATATCAGGATGCTTGAAAACGAGACGGTGACACTGCACCACGGCGGCAAGACTATTGCATTGGCGGGGCTGTCCCGGGCCGGGTCGCGTGATCACGTGTACGCGGCCATGAAGGACGCCGATTACCGGATTGTGCTGCATCACACGCCCGACCTGGCCGAGGAGGCCGCCCGACACGGCGCGGACATGTACCTCTGCGGCCATACCCACGGCGGCCAGGTGCGCCTGCCCCTGTGGGGTGCCATCATCACACTTGCCGAAACGGGCAAGCGTTTCGAGGCGGGAAGATACCAAATCGGCAGCAAGACGATATACACGAACAGAGGTTTGGGGCTCGAACCCAGGCCCGCCCCGCAGGTGCGTTTCCTGTGCCGTCCTGAAATCTGTTTGTTTACGGTAGGTGGACAAAAATGAGGGTGTCGTGGCGCGTGCAAAATGCGCCAGGTCACAGTTGTATGGCCGAACTCGAATGGTGCGCTCCGCTTCGCTCCGGGCACCCTGCTCTCTTCGTTTACGGGATGCTCTGGTGGTCCGTGTTTCTTGTGCGGTACCAGCAGAGGAGCTGGGCGCGGTTGGGCAGGGGCGGGTTCTGGCCCTCGGGGGTGTCGAGGTAGGCGAAGGCGCAGGAGGACCAGGAAAAGGGCTTGAGCCGTTCCGGCGCCCAGGGATTTACAAAAGCCATCTTGAACCGCTTCTTGAAGTGGATGGCGTCGCGGTCATGGATGCGGTACATGGCGACGGACGCGTTGAGCGCGTCCTTGGACGGCACGCCGTGATACGGGCCGGTGCAGACGCCCTCGCGGAAATACCAACCCCCAAGGAAATAGTCCTCCAGTCCGGTGCCGGTGATGCGCGGCTTATCCCAGTCGTCGTCGATGTGGATGTATTCGGGGGCTTCGAGGTGGCTCAGGTAGCCGCGGTCCTCGCCCTGCATGGCCAGCGTGAGCCCGGCGAAATGGCCGCGCCCGTGCAGTTCCGACACGAGGACCGGCTCGGGGCCGGGATTGCGGCCGGTGTGGAACTGGGCGTGGAAGTAGCCGACATCGTCGGGCAGGGGGGCGTGCTGGTGCACCACGTTCATGAACACACAGGTGTCGATCTTCTCGTCGGTGTTTTCGAGGATAATGCGGAAGTCGCGCCGGAAGGGCATGGGGAACTTGCAGAAGAAGCCGCCGCTCGACAGGCCGAAGCACTGCGAGGCGAAATTGGCCGCCTCGCACAGGCCCAAGCCAAAGAAGTCGGCGGCCGGGCACTCCACGGCGGGCTGCGCCGCGCCGTCCCAGTAAATACGGATGATGACTGTCTTCAGGATCGTCTGGCTGATGTGTGCGGAGGGGTTCCAGTGCTGCCAGAACCAGCCGGGGAAGGTCATCCACAGGTTTGCGATGTAGCCCGGGCCGGTGCCCTCGGCGACAATGACGCGCTTGCCGCGCGGCAGGTCAATCGTCTTGCCGCGCGTGGCAAGGTTGAACGTGGTGGACTGGTGCGTTTCCTCGTCGCGCAGACGGGCAAGGGAAAGCGGGTCGGTTGCGGCCATGGTGGTAAACCTCCTGTGACAAGGAGCATAGCGCAAGCGGCGGGAATGGTGCACACAGGACGCCCGAAGGCACATTTTGGACTGCGGTGGCAGAGCGCAGCGGCGACACCGCTTTGGCTGTTCCGCCGCGTGATGTCAGCCAAGAGAAATAACGCCAATCCAACCAGGGCACTCGTGGCACCCTCAGACCTTGCCGCAACGGAGTGAAGGCGGGTTTGGGGGTGCTCTGCCGGAATACGCGCAGATCCGGCGGGGAACACCCCCATGCCCGAACGCTGTTCGGCCCTGAGGGTGCCACGAAGGCTCGCAAAGTCAGCGCCGTCCCGCGTTCAGCCGCCTGCTTTCGGCCTGAGCAGCCCTACAAACACGTCCAAATACTTCCGCGCGCGCTCTGCGCGGCTGAAATGTGACTCTGCAAATGTGCGTCCGGCCTCGCCGTGGCGGAGGGTGCCGGCGGGGTCGTCGGCCAGGTCTGTGACCGTCTTCGCCAGCGCCGCGGCGTCTTCCGGCGGCACGGCAACGCCCCCGCCGGATTCCTGCAGGAGCTGCAGCGCCTGCCCCTCCGCACAGAGCGCGATGGGCCGCGCGCAGGCCATGATCTCGAACATCTTGCTGGGGATGTTGGTGCGAAACACCTCCCGTTTGAGCAGCGGCACGAGGCACAAGTCCGCAGCGGCGTAGTAGCCGGGCATGGATTCCTTGGGCACGGCGGGCAGAAAGCAGACGTTCTGAAGGCCCTTTTCGCGTGCCATGGCGATGAGCGCGGTCTTGCGCGCCCCCGCGCCGACGAAGGCAAACAGAATGTCCTTGCGCTCCCGGAGCTGTTCGGCGGCATCAATCACGATCTCCAACCCCTGCGAGAGCCCGTGCGCGCCGATGTACAGCGCGATGAAACTGCCGCCCCAGCCGTTCGCTTCGCGCACCTCGTTGAGGCGGTCCGCCGGCCGGAAATAATCGAGGTCGACGCCGTTGGGGATGGTGAACACCTTTTCGCGCGGGACGCCGCGCGTGATGATGTCCTCCGCCGCGGCGGGGGCGACGGTGACAATGGCAACGGCGTGACGGTAGAGAAAGCGCTCCAGCCGGTAGAGCGGCCGGACAAGAAGCGGATTGGTGATAACCCCAAGGTCAACGATTTGTTTCGGCCACAGGTCGCGCACCTCCAGCACGAAGGGCCGCCGCTTCAACGCGGCGACGATCCATCCGGCGAGGCCGCAGAGCATCTGCGGCGAGGTGGCGGCGACCACGTCGCAGGGGCCGGCCCTAAACAGCGCCGCGATGGTTGCCGTGAACAGAAAGGTCACAAAGGACAGGCTGCGCAACACGGCGCCGCGGTTGGCCGTGGCGAAGAGCCAGCAGCGCAGCACGCGGATGCCGTCCATCTGCTCCTCAAACAGCAGCCGTCCCCGGTAGGCCGGCGGCACGACGCCCTCGGGATAGTGCGGCAGACCGCACACCACCGTCACGTCATGGCCCAAACGCACCCATTCGCGCGCGTGCTCATGGGTGCGCGCCGCGGGCGCGCCCGGTTCGGGGGGGAAATACTGGCACAGGAACAAAATGCGCACAATCGTCTCCGTTCATCGTCGAAGACAGAATCTATCATGCGCGCGGAAGTCCGCGCCACTGCGGAGCGCCGTCCTAAAAGTATCCGATCGCCTCCAGCTGCTTCTTCTCCTCCGGCGTGAACTCCTTTGCGGGCGTCTGCACCGCCGCTCCCGTCCGATGGCGGAAGAAGAAACGGGGAACTTCCAGATTGCCCGTCTCGGCAGGGGGCTCAGCCCCGCCGACCGCGGCCGGGTCCAGCACCACGCGGGCCTGCGTTGTTCTTTCCCAACCCCCGTCGGCGGTCGGCACTTCAAAGGGGGTGTCTCCGGTCAGGAAAACGACAATCTTCGCATCGGCCGCCGCCGTCTGGACAATCATCTCTTCCTGCCTGAAGACGGGCGTGAGCAGGACGTAGGCCTTGATGGTGGTGTCCTTCATGTCGAACTCTTGTATGTCCAGGCGCGGCCTGTTCACCATGGTTGCGGACAGGAATCGGTCGCTTGTCGCAAGCCGAAGGTCGCCTTTCCAAATCTCTCCCGTGCCGCGGAAGTAGAGGCACCAGCCCTCTTCGACCGGTTTGTAGAACTCGGTCAGAACAGACTTCATATTGGCCAGAACATCCGGAACGGCGGCGGAGATATCCGTCTTTTCCGCCGGGTCCGCCGTCAGATCAAACAGTTCATACTTGCCCGTGGATCGGTCGTACACGATGTCATGGGTTCCGTCGCGATACGCCTGAAACTTGCGGCGCAGCGTGAAGGCCCGGTTGCGCGCGGCCTCTTTTCCCGCGATCACCCCCAGCAGGCTCTGGCCGTCGCCGGCGGGAGGGTCGGCGACGCCGAGCACGTCCATGATCGTTGGAAAGAGGTCCGTCAACTGAACGGTTTCATGTATCCTCCGGCCGGCGTGCTGGCCGAAGGGAAATTTGATCATCAGGGGCACCCGCACGCATTCATCGTACGCCTGCAGGTGATTGTAGCTGCCGTGTTCGTGAAATTCCTCGCCGTGGTCGGCGGTCACGATGATCAGCGCGCGGTCATAGACGCCCGAGCGCTTCAGCGTTTCGAAGAGGGTGTGGATGTCGGAATCCACATACTGTATGCAATCGTCGTAGCACGCCATGACATATTGGCGCGTATCCTCGCTCAGCATCGCGCCGCCCGTGGCGATGTCCGTAAACAGAGCGGAGTCATCCGTGGCGGGCGGGTTCATGGGCGTGCCGTCGTTGGACAGAATGCCGTCGCCGGGCTTGCGGTGATACGCCCCCGAAAAGACATTGAATGCCGGGTTGGCGGGTTCGTAGGGCCGGTTAAGGGCCTCGCCCTCCCCTTTGCCCCGGAAGTGTATGTCGTAATTGTGAAAGAAGAGGAACTGGCGGGACGACGGCTCGCCGCTCATCCAGGACTGGACCAGGGAAAGCGTCTCGGAGATGGGACGGACCACGGCCGGGGTGCTGTACAGGTCGAAGCCCTGCTCAAATCCGCGCTTCGGCGCCAGCCAGCTGTAGTGCCCCGTGAATCCCGCCGCACGATACCCGAGCCCGGAAAGCACATCGGCCAGGGTTGGCACGGTTTCGGCCAGGTTAGTCATGGACGTGAGCTTGTGGTTCTTGGGGTAAAGGCCCGTAAGCATGGTCATATGCGAGGTTGGCGTCCAGGCCTCCTGGCAAATGGCGTTCTCGAAAAGCACCGTTTCCCGGGCCCATTCATCAAGGTGGGGCGTGGTCGGCCGGGAATAGCCGTAACAGGAGAGATGGTCCGCACGGAGGGAGTCGCACGAAATGAGTATGACGGGCGTGTCCTGCCGGTTCTTGTCGGCGCTGTAGACGACGGGGTTTCCCCAGCAGGCGTAGTCACCCCTGTGGTGTTCCGCGTGGTTGACGGTGAACCGGATCTTCGCCTGAACGCCCTGCATGCCGCCGAGGTCGACGCGAAACCTGCGCCACTTGCGGTCGCCGGCCGTGCGCACCGGGTCAAAGGGCGTGTCGACCAGGACGCGCCCGGAACCATTGGGCGCCTCAAGGACGGCTTTGAAGGCCACGCCGTCGGAGCCGCAGGTTGTCCAGGCGCGCTCAAGCATGCCCACAGACGTTTCGAAAACCCCGTTGGGCGGAACCGTCACGGACCAGGACAGATCATCCGCGGCAACCGCCTCCTGCGTTTCGTTGTCAATGGTGACGCGCAGGGGGCCGTCCGGCGGGCTGAACGCCAGTTCCAGGTTCTCCAGCGAGACTTCGGCAACTTCGTCCGCCAGCGTCAGATACAGCCTGATGATTTTTCCGGCCCAGGTCTCGCAACTGCGCGGGTCCAGCACAAAACAATAGGCATGCACGTCGCCGTCCGCGAGAATTGCCACGCTTGCGCCCGGATTCTTTTCGGCGTCGGGTTCCAGACTGCCCGTCCAGGTCAACTTGGCGGTCTTCCCCCTGCTTGCCCGCATCGACACGCGGGCAACGTTGTAGTCTTTTGCCTCCAGCGAGACATCCCGGTAAAGCGTGGGCGGTGCGTCCCCCCGGGGCGCGTCCAGTTTCTGCCACTCGGAATTCCCCCCCAGGGCAAGGGAAGCGCGCTGAACCGCGCGCTGTTCGGCGAAGACTTCGCGTGCCATCCGGAACATGGGTGGGGGGCCTGAGGGCGTCACCGCCTCCCTGGGCGCCTCGGGCGCGGTTTTTGCGGGTGAACAGCCCAAAACCGCCACGACAGAAATGAACAGAATCAGAACCGCGCCGGTCAAAGCCGCACGGTTCCTTCCGGAAAAACTCATGACAGACCGCCTTTCCATCGCGCCGCGGGGGCGCATGCACATTTTCGCATGGACGGCCTGTCCCTGTCGATGCGCCGACGGCCGGTTACTTGTTCTGCGCGTGGTATTCCTGGAGTGAGAGCAGTTGCGGGGCCCCCTCGCGCATGGCGCCGATGGCGGAGACACCGGCGCGGGCGGCGGCCAGGGTGGTCATGGTGGGCACGGCGCGTTCCAGGGCGGCGCGGCGCAGGGCGCGGTCGTCCTCCTTGGCGTCGATGCCGAGCGGCGTGTTGATAATCCAGTCGATCTCGCCGTTGATGATGCGGTCCAGAATGTTGGGCCGGCCCTCGTTGAGCTTGGCGACCTCCTCGACGGGGATGTCGAGCGCGCGCAGCCGCGCGGCGGTGCCCTGCGTGGCGACAAGTTTGAAGCCCAGATCGTGCAGACCCCGGGCGACGTCGTCCATATTGCGTTGGTCGTTCTTGTTAAGGCTGATGAAGATGGTGCCCTTCATGGGCAGGCGCGTGCCCGCGGCAATCTGGCTCTTGGCAAAGGCCAGGCCCATGT
>CAIJOU010000009.1 GCA_903822375.1 Candidatus Hydrogenedentota bacterium | reverse complement strand
TGCCACCCGCCCAGTTCCGCAATATAATGCTTCTCGTGCATCAGTAACCTCCTGCCGAATTGTCGGCCCTTGTGTGTAAAGGGAGGTTACTGATGCCTTATTCTTTCCCGCAAATCGCGGAAGAACCTTAATTCTTTGGCCTGGGCTGCGGTAACAGGAAGAACGCGGCAGGATGCCGCGTCTACTTCTTCCGTTCGACTTGAGGTGTTTTGTGCGTCATGCGATTGCGTGTCGGGTGGGTTATACTATGCGGCCGGAATCAACGTCAGGAGTATCCCCATGGAAGACCAACAGCATTTGGACAGCATTATCGACCAGTTTTCGCGGCAGGCGATTCCGTTTACGCGTCTGCCCGGACATCTGGACGCGATGGAGACGCTTATAGAGATGTCGGGCGTGTGCGCGGAAGACAGCGTGCTGGATGTGGCGTGCGGGCCGGGGCTGCTGGCCTGCGCGTTTGCGGGCCACGCCGCACGGGTGACCGGCATCGACATCACGGAGGCGATGATTGAGCAGGCGCGGCTGCGCCAACAGGAACAGGGGCTGGACAATCTGGACTGGCACGTGGGCAATGCGGTGCCGTTGCCCTTTGCGGACGGCACATTCTCGCTGGTTGTCACGCGGTACAGCTTTCACCATTTCCAGGAGCCGGCGCTGGCGTTTGCAGAGATGATCCGCGTATGCCGAGCCGGCGGCCGGGTGCTGGTGGCGGATGTGGCGGTGGCGCCGGAGCGTTCGGCGGCCTATGACGGAATTGAACGGCTGCGCGATCCGTCGCACACGCACGCGTTGACGGAACCCGAGTTCGCGGCGCTCTTCGCCGAATCTGGGCTAAGCGCATGCCGTTGCAGCGGGTATCCGGTGGATATGGAACTGGAGTCGCTGATCGGCTCGTCCTTTCCCAATCCCGGGGACGCTGCGGTGATTCGACAGATGGTGATTGACGATATTGGTGTGAATGCGCTGGGCGTGAACGCGCGGATGGAGAACGGCAAGCTTATGTACACGTTTCCCATTGCGGTTTACGTGGGGTGGAAGGAAACATCCCCCTAAATCCCCCTTCGAAGGGGGACCTTTAAGTTCGCTGGCAGGTACGTTCCCAAGTGCGACTTGGGAACGAGGGAACGCCGGGGCCATGCCCTGGCGAAGAAAAGCGGCGGCATGGCCGCGCGCACTCCATAATAAGACGGAGGCATGCAGAGAGGATTCGAGATGACAGCAAGATGTTTTGCTTTGGGTGTGATCGCGTTATGGGCCGGGATTTGTACGGCGCAAGATTTGGCCGTGCAGAACGGCGGGTTTGAGGATTTGGACGCGGCGGGCCAGCCCGCTGGCTGGACTTTCGGCTGTTCGGGCGGATGCAAGAGCACGCTGCGCGTGGACAACGCCTGCAAAACGGGCGGCGAGCGGTCTGTCTGCCTTTCCAGCGAAACGGAGTATGCGCCAAACGTGTATTGCGGGTTGATGCGGCAGGTGGGGTCGCTGACTCCGGGTGTCACCTACCGGTTTAGCGTGAAGGCCAAGGGCGAGGAGGTCGGGTCGTGCTGGTTTGGCGGCGGACCCGGCTGGGACGCGCGCTACTTCTTTCCCTGTGAATCTTTCGACTGGCAGGAGTTTCATGTGGACTGGACCTGTCCGGCGGACCAGAATTCCTTTGAACTGCGCTTCAATGTGGATTCTGCCACGAATGCGTTGTGGCTGGATGACGTGCAGGTGTCGGTCGTGCCGCCGGAAGTTCCGGAGGTCGCCGACCCCAATGTGGCGGCGAATACGCTGGCGGCGATTGCCGACCATGAGGCGCGTCTCCCCCAGTTGGAGGCGGAGTTGGAGCAGGCGCGCAAGGACGCCGTGGCCGTTGCGTATCCGCAGGCGGACCTGGCCACGGCGCGCATGTTCTGCAAATACTGCCGGGACGATGTGGAGAACGGGCGTGTTTCGCGTGCGGCGGAGGTGGCGCGGGAGGTTGGGGAGCTTCTGGACCGTGCCGCGCGGGACATGCGGCGGGGCGTCGAGGTGCCCGTGCTCAAGAGCGACAGTCCGGTCGAAATTCGCGACGGCAGCCTGTGGGGCACCTGCACGCTCGGCGGCCGGGACGTGACGCAGCCGGTATTTCTGACGGGATACGGCCATTTCCAGACCGTGGTGAAGGATTTGCCGCTGCTGGCGAGCATGGGCATCAACGTTATCCAGGCGGAGATCGGACCGAGCAGCATTGTGTTTGAGGACGGTGTGCGGAGTGACGAGATCACCCAGCGGGTGCTGCCGGCGCTGGACCGGGCGCGCGACAACGGTGTGCGGGTATGCCTGCTGCTGTCGCCGCACTATTTCCCGGAATGGGCGTACAAGAAATGGCCCGAACTGGCCGTTGAAAGGGGCGGCTTTCTGAAGGTGGCCACGGATGCGCCGCAGGCGCGGGACATCTACCGGAAACAGATAGAGACGCTGATTCCACTCATCAAGGACCACTCCGCGTTGCATTCCATCTGCCTGAGCAATGAGCCGGTATCGTTCAATTCCGACCAGGACCCATTCCGAAAGCCGCTGTGGCGCGCGTATATCGAGCGAAAGCACAAGACTATTGCGGCGCTTAATGCGGCGTATGGCACGCAGTATGGTTCTTTCGACGACGTGCCGCATCCGCGCATGAGGCTTGACGAAAAACCGGCGGCGCTGTACGATGGGGTGCGGTTCAATCAGGAATGCTTTGCCGAGTGGCATGCGTGGATGACGGAGACCATCCGCGCCATCGCGCCGGGACTGCCCTGTCATGCCAAGGTGATGCTGCTGCCGGACAGCCGGGGCACCGTGCTTTGGGGCACGGACCCGTGGGACTTTGCACGGCTGAGCCAGTTGAACGGCAACGACTGCTCTTTTCTGCAGGCGCCGGAAAACAGCCGCTGGGCGAGCCTGTCGATGGGGCAGAACATGTATTATGACCTGCAGCGGTCGATGAAGCGGGTGCCCATTTTCAACACGGAGAACCACATCATCCGCGACCGGGAGACGGCGCACATCACCGGGGGGCACATCTACAGCGCGATTTGGCAGGGCGCGGTGCACGGGCAGGGCGCGAGCACGACGTGGGTGTGGGAGCGCAGCTATGACCGCAAGTCCGATTTTGAGGGCTCCATATTGCATAGGCCCTTCTGCGCGGCGGCGATGAACCGCTGTGCGCTCGATCTGATGCGCTGCGCGCCGGAAGTGGCGGCGCTGCAGAATGCGGTGCCGCGCGTGGCGATTCTGTATTCGCACGCGGCGACGGTCTGGGACCCGGTGTATGTGGCCATGCGGTCGCGGGTGTACGAAGCACTCGATTTCTGCGGCATACCTATCGGGTTCATCACGGACGAGCAGATCGAGGCCGGGTTGCTGTGCCAGTACGACTGCCTGCTGGTGACCGGCGCGGAGCATGCGTCGCGCGCGGCGATTGAAGGCATACGCAAATATGCCGAGAGCGGCCGAACGGTCGTGGCTTATGGTCAGAAGAATCTGGTGGCCGATGAATACGGGCATGAGATCGCCCCTCCCCCATTTGCCGCGGTGTTGGAGACGCGCCGAGAGAGCCAGACGGAGGCTTTGCGCGATGCGTTGTTGGAGCAATTGCAGGCGCGGGGACTGGGACCGGAGGCGGTGGTGAAGACGCCGGAAGGCAAATTGCCCTGGGGGGTGGAGTGGCGTACGACCAGCGTGGACGGGCGGCGGGTGATTAACCTGGTGAGCTACCGCAAGGCGGATGCGCAGGTGAATTTGCCCGAGGGTAACTGGACTGACTTGGCGGCATGCGCGCCGCTGGTGAATCCGCTGACGTTAAAGGCCGATCTGCCGGTGCTCGCGGTGGAAGGCGCGAAGAATTGAGAGAAACAGAGAAAGCAGAGCAAAGAAATTGACCACGGAATACGCGGACTTGCACGGAAAAAGGCAGGGAGTGAAGACGCCGTTTAAATCGTGCTTGTCTTTGTGATCTTTGCGTTCTATGCGGTTTGAATTAAGAAGAGTTGACCGCAAAGAGCGCAAAGAACACAGAGAAGCATGAATGCTGTCAGGATGTCCTGGTCATATTCAGTATGCGGCACTAAACGGCAGAGGCTTACTTCTTCTTCAGTTGGAAACTGTCCATCACGATGGACTGGTCGACTTTGCCGTAGGGGTCGTCGCTGCCGACGTGGCCGAAGATGAAGATGCGGCCTTCGCGGGACTGGACGGCGTGGGGATAGTAGGCGGTGCCGGGGAGGTCGAGGGGTTGCCAGGTCTTGCCGGCGTCGGTGGTGCTGTGGATGCCGCTGGTGGCGATGTGGAGGATGGGGCCTTCCTGGGTGGCGAGGAGTTCGGGATGGCCGCTGTGCGGGAAGGGTGCGGGGCCGACGTCGCCGACGGTCCAGGTGTCGCCGGATTTCTTGAGCACGCCCTGCCAGCGGGCTTCGGCTTTGGCTTCGTTGACCCTGCGGCGGAAGACGCAGAGCAGGTCGCCGTTGGGCAGTTCGGCGGCGTCGTATTCTTCACCGCCCCAGTGGCCGCGAAATTCGGCGGGGACCACGGGGATGGGTTCGGACCAGGTTTTGCCCGCATCTTTTGAGACCATGAGCAGCGGCTCGAACATGTCGCAGTAGGCTTCGCGGTTGCGGCTGTCGGCCGGGACGGCCGCGACGCCGCCGATGACGATGAGGCGTCCGTCACGCAGCACGCGGACGCGCTTGGGAAAGGTGGAGTACTTGGCGGGGTCGAGCAGGATTTCGGGTTTGCCCCAAGTCTTGGAGCCGTCGGTGGAGCGCTCCAGATATCCCGTCTTGGGCAGTTCGGGATTGTAGGGCAGGTACTGTCCGCAGACGCCGCGCAGGATGGTGCCGTCCGGCAGGGCGGTTTCGGCTTCGCCGGCGACGCCGTTCATGCAGGACTTGAAGGGGTCGGCGCTGACCTGTTCCCAAGTCTTGCCGGCATCGGCCGAGCGCAGGTGGACGTTGCGCAGGTCGAGTCCGGTCATGTCGTAGTCGGGGCGGCCGGGCGGGGGCCAGTCGAGTCTCTTTTGCACGTCCTCGGGGGCTTTCGGACGGCCCTCGACGGGGCCGGTGGCCTGGGTGAAGCTCAGCATGAGACTGCCGTCGGGCATGGCCCAAGTGCCGACCCAGCAGGTGTAGCCGGGCGTCTGCGGCGAGTGGTAGACGGTCTGGCGCTGGTGGTCGACGGCGATGAATTCTTCGGCGTTGGCGATGGGGATGCATGCGAGGAGCAGGAAGGCGAGAAGGAGCAGGCGGGATGGGGACGAAAGGCGCATGGGTGGTCTCCTTGTTGGGGAGTGCTGTTTGTTGCGGGTTTACTGTAGCCCTCGAGGGACGGTGATTCAATTCGGAGGAAGGTGTGTACCACGGAGGCACGAAGAACACGGAGAGGAAAGGGTGAAGGGGGAAGGGTGAAGGGTGAAGGGTGAAGACAAGGCGCGAAGTACAACTTCGCGGGCAAGTGCGTTCCCAAGTGCAACTTGGGAACGAGGGAACCGCATGGCGTTGGAGTTGTTCTGTCCGTCATCCCCGCGGAGGCGGGGAACCAGGCTCTCACACACACGTGGGGTTCTGACAATCTTGGATTCCCGCTTGCACGGGAATGACGGGAGGACGGGAATGACGGGAGGACGGGAATGACGGGAGGACGGGAATAATGGGAGGAACGGGAATAATGGGAGGAACGGGAATGATGGGAGGAACGGGAATGATGGGAGGAACGGGGACCCATGCTCCCGCAAACACGCAGGGTTCTGACAAGCTTGGATTCCCGCCTGCGCGGGAATGACGGGAGAGCGGGAATGACGGAAGGGGGCGGGAGTGACGGAAGGGTGCAAAGTAGAAGAGGCTTCCAGCCTCTTTCGTTCTTCGGCCCAGCCTGCGGCGCCACGAGGAATTCGGCAGGATGCCGCGCCTACTTTTCTGCTAACATGCGTGCAGGATTCAGGCTGCCATGGAGGTGTCGTCATGTTCTTGCGAACCACGGTCATCATGTTTCTTGCGTTTATTTGCGTCGTGCCCGGGGCTATCGGCGCCGATGCGCCTGCGCCGCTGGGACTGGTGATTAATGAGGACAACAGCCATTTCTTTGGGACGAGGCCGGCGGAGATGATGACGGTGGCGGGGTTGAACGCGTTTGTGGACCAGTATGCGGGGACGAAGGTCACGCACCTGTTTCTCAATCCGAACGCAATGCGGGCGAGTTATCGCAGCGGCGTGCGGGACGCGATTTGGGATGAGGGCACGCAGTACATGCCCAAGGCGGCGGAGCCGGGCGGGCTGTGGCCGAACAATGCGCGGCTGCTGTGGGAGCGCGGGCTGGACCCGTATGCGGTGTGGATTGCGCGGTCGCGGGAGAAGGGCATCGTGCCGTGGCTGAGCATGCGCATGAACGACGTGCACAGCGTGGATGAGCCGAAGAATTTCATGCACAGCAGCTTTTGGGTGCAGCACCCGGAGTTCTGGCGGGTGCCGGGCGGCGGCGGCTGGACGGACCGCGCGCTGGATTACGGGCGGCCGGAGGTGCGGGAGCATGCCATGGCCCTGGTGCGGGAACTGCTGGGCCGCTATGACCCGGACGGGCTGGAACTGGACTGGATGCGGTTCGGTTGGCATTTTGCGCCGGGCAAGGAGGCGGAGGGCGCGGAACTGCTGTGCGCGTTCACGAAGGAGGTGCGGGGGCTGACGCAGGCGGCGTCGGCGAAGCGCGGGCATGTCATCAAGCTGGGCGCGCGGGTGCCTGCCGACCCGGACGCGGCGCGGGGGCTGGGCATGGACGGCGTGCGGTGGGTGAAAGAGGGGCTTGTCGACATGCTGGTCCCCTGCCCTTTCTGGACGACTTCAGATTTCGACATTCCGCTGGAGAAATGGCGGGAGCAGATGGGCGACGCGGCGAAGAATATCGTGCTGGCGCCGGGGTTGGAGTTCAACATCCGCGCATGGCCGGGCGGCGGTGCGCTGGCGAACGACCTGGAATCGGTGCGGGGATTTGCGGCGGCGTCCTATTATCGCGGGGCCGACCAGATTTACCTGTTCAACTTCATGGATTCAGAGACGATTCCGGTGTCGCAGAGCGATTACCGCGTGCTGCTGGAGCAGGGCATGGGCCGGGAGATTGTCACGAAACTGCCGCGGCGGCATGTGGCGACCTTCCATGACACGGTGCCCGGCGGGTTTTCGAGCGGGGCACAGTTGCCGCTGGACACGGCCGCGGGCGGGACGGTGCGTCTGAACATCGGGCCCGCGCCGGAGAAGGGAAAGACCGTGTTTCTCGTGGGGCTTGCGGCACGCGACGGGGCGGACAAGGCCGTGCTGAACGTGACGGTCAACGGC
The DNA here is from genome assembly GCA_903822375.1 of Candidatus Hydrogenedentota bacterium. Taxonomy (GTDB): domain Bacteria; phylum Hydrogenedentota; class Hydrogenedentia; order Hydrogenedentales; family CAITNO01; genus CAITNO01. Next base: position 2,296 of record CAIJOU010000009.1, on the reverse strand, counting down.
CAGGCCTGCGCCGCAATGGCCGACAGCGCCACACCCGCCAAGTATCCCGGCGTGGCCCGGGCGGTGCAGTATGACTGTCCTGTGGGTGCGCTTAAGGCGGGCGACAACGCGTTTGGCGTCAAGCAGAGCGGCGACGCGTCGGGCCAGCAGGCGGTGTGGGCGGAACTGCGGATTGTGCCAGAAGAATAAAATTACGAATTACGAATTACGAATTAGGAATTGGGAATTGGGAATTGGGAATTGGGAATTGGGAATTGGAATCAGGACAAAGGCGGTGGATTGAGGGGAAGGACGAGGCAAAAAGGGGGCTTGAGATCTGAGATTTGAGATCTGAGATGTTTAGATGGTATTTGGACAGACTTTAGTCTTTGATCTGGCTTCTCAGCTCTATCGCGGGGGTGTGATTCAGGTTGGTAATGAGGTAGTCGCAGAGGGTTCGGGCTTCGTCGTTTCTGTCCAGGGCGATGAGGCACTGTGCGCGGTTGTGCAGCACGCTGCTGTTCCCCGGGAATGCCGCATCGATCATGTCCAGCAGTTGCAGGGCCACGGCAAAATCACCGTCGGCGTATGCGGTTCTCGCGTCACCGTGGAGCTTTAGCGCCTCGTTCTTGTCCATGCGCGCCTTGGGCTTGGTTTCGGCGTCGGCTGTCTCGTCCGCAACGTGGGGTTTCTCGACCTCAGCGGACACAGATTCTGCCACCCCGGCGACGGGAACGGCTTTCTTCTGTTTCTTCGGGACTGTTGATTCGCCCCCGGCGGGGGACTGTTTCAGCGAGTCGATTTCGGATTGCATTGCCGCCAACGCAGCTTCGGCGGCTTCGCGCTCGGCCTCGTGTTTCTGGAATCCCGCCTGGACGGCCTCCCGCTGGCGTGCGGAATCGTTTTGCAGCGCGGCCAGCGCCTGCGTCAGCGCGGCATTGCTTCCCTTGGTCTCCGCGAGAAGTTTTTTCAGGAATTCCACTTGGGACCGTGTTTCCGTCAACGCGGCGGTTACGGCCTCGCGCTCGGCATTCTTTTGCTGCAATTCTTTCTGAACCGCCTCTTTCTGGCGCATGAAATCGTTCTGCAGCGCGGCAAGCGCCTGGGCCAGTTCGGAATGGCTTCTTCTGGTTTCGGCAAGATGCTGTTTCAGTGCGTTGTTATCGGACTGTGCCGCCGCCAAGGCGGCATCCGCCGTTTCGCGCTCGGCGTCCCGTTTCTGGATTTCCTTCTTGAACGCCATGTCCTGGCGGATGGATTCGCCCTGCAGCGCGTTCACGGGTTTCGCCACCTCGGCAAGGGTCTTTCGGGTGTCGGCGAGGTATTTCTTCAGCGAATCCGTGTCGGATTTGACGGCGGCCAGAGCCGTGTTGAAGGTGTCGTTCTGGGCATCCCGCCTTTGGGTTTCTTTCTGGAACGCGCTGTCCTGCCGCAGGAATTCGTTCTGCAGCGCGTTCACCGGCTTTACCATTGCGGCAACATGCTTTCGTGTTTCTTCGAGGAGCTTCGCCTGGGCGTCGATTTGGGAGCGCATCGACGCCGCCGCAGTGTCTGCGGCCGCGCGCTCGGTATCCCGCTGTTTGACTTCCTTCTGAAATGCGGTTCCCTGGCGTGTGAAGTCGCTTTGCAGGGCGGCCAGGCTCTTCGCCAGTTCGGCGATGGCTGTCTGGTTCTTCTCGGCCAACTTCTTGAGGGCATCGGTTTGGGACTGCATCGCCTTTGCCGCGGCGTTTCCGGCATCCTGCTGAACGTCCCGCTGTTTGACCTCTTTTTGCAACGCCGCATTGAGCTGTGAGAGGTCCTTCTGCAATCCGGTCACGGCCTTTGCCAGTTCTGTGTACGCCCCCCTGGCCTCATCGAGGAGTTTCTTGAGCGTGTCGCCCTGCGCCTGCATCATGCCGAACGCGGCGTTGCCGTTCTTGTGCTGTGTTTCGCGCTGCTGGGTTTCCCTGCGAAGGGCCTCCACCTGCTGCGCCAAATCGTTCCGCAGCGCGACCACCGTCTGTGTAAGCGCCGCGTGGGCGCTTCTGGCCTCGGCCCGGCCCTCATCGACGGCAGCCTGGTTGCGGTTCTGGATGCGGGTGAGCATGTCCACGAGGCGCAGATAGACTTCCGCGGCGTCGTCGTTTTCGTCGAGGCTGATACCCCTGAGCGGTCCAGCCGGGGGAACGGGCGCCTTGGACGGGCCCGGCTCGCCCGGCGATACACCGGCGGCTTTCTGCTCGGCTTCGTATCGAAGCTGCTCCTCAACGCGTTTGAGTGCGTCCAGAATTGTACTCATTGTGCCAAAGGTCCTGTAGGGTCTGGGGTCTGGGGT
>CAIJOU010000008.1 GCA_903822375.1 Candidatus Hydrogenedentota bacterium | reverse complement strand
GCTTATCAAATCGGTATGCCCGGTGAACTTCTCAATTTCGGTGCCCGTCAACGCGTTCCACAGTCGGGCTGTACCGTCATCGGTGCCCGTGAGCACCTTCGTCCCGTCCGCGCTGAACGCAACCGAATTCACCGGAGCCACGTGCCCGTTGAATGTGCAGAGCAACGCGCCCGTCGCGATGTCCCACAGTTTCGCGCAGCAGTCAGACGGAACATAAATGAATTGAGTATAAGGCCATACACGCTCATACCCGCCGGCCCCCGTGAGCACCTTTGTCCCGTCCGGGCTGAATGCAACGGACCACACCGTCTCAGTGTTGCCGGTAAATGTCCGCAGCACAGTGCCCGTCGCCGCGTCCCACAGCTTCGCCGTTTCGTAATAGATGCCCGTGTTGTTGTAGCACCCCGTGACCAACTTTGTGCCGTCTGGGCTGAACGCAACCGAAGTCAACGGACTCATATCGACGAACTTCTGGAGTGCCGTGCCCGTGGCGACATCAAACAATATCAACGCGTCATAAGAGGTGATCGCCACGTTTGTCCCGTCCAGACTGAACGCAACGGAGTTAACAAACGTTGTGTGCCCGGTGAATACCTGAAGTGGGACGCCAGTGGCCGCGTCGCACAACTTTACGGTGCCGTCCACGGCGTGTGTCATCACCTTTGCTCCGCCCGCGCTGAACGCAACAGAATCCACATGGTCCGGATGAACGTTGGCCGCATGGATTAGTTTACCCGTCAGTGCGTCCCATAGCCTCGCCGTGCCGTCCTCAGACCCGGTCAGCACCTTGGACCCGTCTGCGTTGAACGTGACAGAGTTCACAAAGCCCGTGTGCCCGGTGAACGTCCTGAGTAAACCGCCCGTCACAGCGTCCCAAAGCTTGGCGGTGTCGTCATATGATCCCGTGAGCACTTTGGCTCCATCCGGACTGAATGCAACGGATTCCACCCAGGAGGTGTGGCCGGTGAACGTGCAGAGAACCGCGCCCGTCGCGGTGTCCCAGAGCTTCGCTGTCCCGTCACTGTATCCCGTGACAAGCTTCGTGCCGTCCGGACCGAATGCAGCGGACTCGGCATGCATCGACGCGTCTTCAGTGAACGTCCGGAGTTCTGCGCCCGTCGCAGTGTCCCAGAGCTTCATAGTATTGACCGATACAGTAAACACTATTGTCCCGTCTGGGCTGATTGCAGCGCAGCGCAGATTCTTCCCCTCTGCGTCTGTGAAATTCTGAAACATGGTGCCTGTCGTCGCGTCCCATAGTGTCGCGGAATATCCCGACAGCGTTAGAATTCTCGTGCCGTCTGGAATGAACCCGACCGGCACTATCGACGATGTCTGTCCGGCAAACGTCCGGATCACCTTGCCAGTCGTGACGTCCCAGAGTCTGATGTTACCGTCTCTACTTCCCGTCAATACAGTCATTCCATCCGGCATCAATGTCGCCTGTCTCGAAATGCCATAACCGAACTCCATGGCCTGCTGGCCGGACTCGGGCTGCGGTCCCTCGGACACAATCAGAGCAACGGCTGTGGCAGGGGGTGCGGAACTGCCGCCGGTCGGATTCTGCGAGATGATGCTGCCCGGAGCCATGCTGGCACTGAAGGCGAGCGTCAACGCGCCGACGGTAAGACCAGCGTCCGTAATCGCTGCGGTCGCCTCTGCCTGTGCTATGCCCACCACGTTGGGAACGATCACGGGTTCGGGACCCTTGGACACGGTCAACGCCACCGCACCGCCCGGAAGGGCCAAACTGCCACCCGCCGGATTCTGCGAGACGATATCGCCTGACGCCACGCTCGCGCTGTACTCCCGCGTCACCGCACCAACGGCGAGACCGGCACCCGTGACGGCTTCGGTCGCCGCCGCCTGAGTCATGCCGACCACGTCGGGAATAGTAACGGGCTGCGGTCCTTGGGACACGGTCAGCGCCACCAGCGTGCCGGGGGGCACCAAACTGCCGCCGGTCGGATTCTGCGAGATGATGCTGCCCGGAGCCATGGTGGCACTGAAGGCGAGTGTCAACGCGCCGACGGTAAGACCGGCGTCCGTAATCGCTGCGGTCGCCTCTGCCTGTGCCATGCCCACCACGTTGGGAACGATCACGGGTTCGGGGCCCTTGGACACGGTCAACGCCACCGCACCGCCCGGAAGGGCCAAACTGCCACCGGCCGGATTCTGCGAGACGATATCGCCTGACGCTACGCTCGCGCTGTACTCCTGCGTCACCGCACCAACGGCGAGACCGGCACCCGTGATGGCTTCAGTCGCCGCCGCCTGAGTCATGCCGACCACGTCGGGAATGGCAACGGGCTGCGGTCCCTGGGACACGGTCAGCGCCACCGGCGTGCCGGGGGGTACCGAACTGCCACTGTCAGGATTCTGCGAGATAACACAGCCCGGCGCGACCATCGCGCTGTACTCCTGCGTCATCGCCCCGACGACAAGGCGGGCGCCCGTGATGACCATGGATGCGGTTGCCTGGGGCATGTTCACCACGCTCGGAACAGTCACGGGCGCCGGGCCTTTCGACACAGTCAGCAGCACCGCCGATCCCGCCGCCGCACGGATGCCCGGCGCGGGGTCCTGTGAAATGACATTGTCCGAAGGCACCGTCGCGCTGAACACCAGCGTCACCGCGCCGACCGTAAAGCCCGCGCCTGTGATCGCGGCGAATGCCGCATCCTGCGTTTCACTGACAACGTTCGGGACCGGCTCAGGCGGCAGACCTGCCGACACGATCAGCGACACGGCAGTGCCCAAACTCACCGAGGTACCGGAAACGGGCACCTGGCCGATGACGGTGCCCGACGCAGCGGTGGCGCTGAACGCCTGCGTCACCGCGCCAAGCGTCAGGCCCGCGCCCGTGATGGCGGCGCTTGCCGCCGATTGCGCCGTGCCCACCACATTCGGGACGGTCACGGGCTGTGGCCCCCGGGACACCGTCAGTACAACCGCCGACCCCGCCGCCGCACCTGTGCCGCCAGCCGGGATCTGGGAGATAACCGTACCGGGCGCGACGGTGGGGCTGTACGCCTGCTTCACCGCCCCAACAGCCAGTCCCGCACCGGTAATGCCGGCGATTGCCGCGTTCTGTGTCTGGCCGACCACGTCCGGCACGGTCTTGGAACATCCGGCGAGAACGACCGCTAGCACGAGCAGTGCGCGGATGGCGAGATTTCGCAGTAACCTGGTTGTCATCATACTCCGCCCCTCCATTGGTGACTGGCGACAGCATCCTGCTATCTCGCTGAGCGAGCTTTCCTATGACCCAGAATAACCTCTTCCTCCGTACCTGTCAAGAATACTCAGTCTTTCCAGACTGGGCGGAATTAGCCGTTCTTCGGCTTCGCCCCGCCAAAAACGTACTCCGCATAGGCCGGGTCCATGGGCTTGTCGATCAGCGCCCACACCACCAGCGTGAGGGCCGCCGCGGGCAGCGCCACCACAAGCGGGTCCACCACGTTCCACGTGGCGCTCCAGGTGGCGGGCACGAGCGTCGGTTTGCCCGTCAGCGCAAGGCACAGCCCCACGCCCGCCGCCTCCTTGGCGTTGATGAACACCATCCAGAACGTGTTCACCGCAAAGCCGGCCACGATGCTGGCAATCGCCGCGCGCGGACCGGGCCGCCGCCAGAACAGTCCGGCAATGTACACCGGCAGGAACGAGGCGGCGCAGAGGCCGAAGAAGATGGCCGTGGCCACGGCGATCACGCTGTCCCCGGCCATGGAGCCGAGCACGAGGGCCATGATGAGGCCCAGCACGATGCCGAGTTTCGTGACGAGCACCGTCCGGCCCGCACGGCCCGTAATCTCCTCGTACACGTCGCGGCCGATGGAGGTGCCGATGGCGTGGAACTGGCTGGACAGGGTGCTCATGGCCGCGGCGAGCAGCGTGAGCAGGAACACGACCTCAAACCACTTGGGCAGCGCCGACCCCACGTAGATGGGGATAATCTTGTCCACGTTGCCCTTCATGGTGGTGACGTTGTCGATCGTGCGCGCGATGGCAATCAGGCCCGGCTGCAGCGTGTCCGGAGCCCCGTTCTCGCCCTTCACGACCTTCATGGCCGGGGTCTTCAGCACATAGTGGAGGGCCTGGTTGTCGTTCTCGCCCGGCAGCCGGTACGCCACAAAGGTCTTGGCGCGCTTCTTGACCTCGTCCGTTGCGTCGGCGGCAAGGACGGTCAGCTTGGCGTCGCCCTTCTCGCCCGGGTCCATCAGCACTTTCTCATCGATGATCTTGCAGGATATCTTTTCTTTCTGCGCGAAGTAGACGTTGGACAGCGAACCGACGGCGTAGGTCACGCCGACCATGAAGAAGATGAACACGCCGCCGATGATGACGGCGCGGTTGAGCGACTGCTGCGACTGGACGGTCATGAAGCGCACGATAAGCTGCGGCTGCGCCAGCACGCCGATGCCCACGCCGAGAATGAGCGTACTCATCATCACCCACCACAGGTCGTACTGGTGCGCCTCGGCGGCGGGCGCGCCCGCCGCGGCAAAGCCGAACTTAGGCATCGAGGTCCAGCCCTGGTGACCCATCGCGGTCAGCGACGGCGGCACTTGGCCGCCCATGTCGGTCAGCGCCTGGTGCGCCGCGGTCACGCCGCCCAGCGCCGCGTAGGTCCACACGAAGAGCACGATCATGCCCACCAGCATGATGCCGCCCTGCAGCGCGTCCGTCAGCATGACGCCCTTGATGCCGCCGGGAATCACGTAGGCCACCACAATCAGCGCGAAGATGTACAGCGCAAACTGGGGTGTGATCTGGAACGTGGCCGCCAGGAACGCCGCGCCGCCCTTCATCACCGCCATGGCGTAGAGCGGCATGAAGAAGAAGATGACCAGCGCGGTGAACAGGTGCAGGAAACGGCTGTTGTAGCGCTTGCCGAGCAGTTCGGGGAAGGTGTGGGCGTTCAGATGGTGCCCGATGCGGCGGGTGCGCCCGCCGAAAACCACGAAGGCGAGGAAGATGCCCACGAAAATGTTGAAGAACACCAGCCACATCAGGCCCATGCCGAAATTGGCGGCCACGCCGCCAAACCCGATGATGGCCGCCGTGCTGATGAAGGTGGACCCGTAGGACAGCGCCATGACCACCGGATGCGCCTGCCGTCCGGCTATCAGATAGTCGGCCGCCGTCTTGGTCTGCCGGTAACCCACGTAGCCCAGCATGGCCGTGGCGCCCATGTAAATGACGACGATGATGACAGTCATGAGATTCATCGAATTCCCTCTCCGGCCGGTGCCAGCGCACGGCCCGCCAGGGCAGACCCGCGGTTATTCTTCGTCTTCTTTCTCTTCCTGCGCCCAGGTCACGTCTTCCTGTCGCATGGGTTCGGCGCCCCTGTTCCAGGTGGCGATGCCGTAGACGATGCACAGCAGCGTGCTTGCCACGCTCAGGGCGTAGCCCAGAAAAACCCACTTGTCCTGAATGCCCAGCATGATGTGCTCCTTGCCGCCCGGGGACGGCCGATGATGCGCGGGGTGCCCGCCGAATGGCCATCACAAAGCATAAGGGCTTAATCTGAGGAATTCAAGGAAGAACGGCAGTCTGCCTTCGGTCCGGCTTAGCAATACAGTCCGGAATGCATTATCATGGCCCCTTCGAACGGGTTTCTCTGGTTGAAACCTTCGCCCTCGGGGTGAATAACGCCGCACTGTCCGCGCAAAACGCCTCCTGTCCGGCTGAGTGCCGGGCCTGGTCGGTTCCCGGGTGGTGTGGGATGCAAAGGCTTCTGTGCATATGCCATGGCTTTCCCGGCCAAAAGAATCCATCCTTGGATGCCTCCTGGCGCTCATCTCGCTGCTCGCCCCCTTTCTGGTCTGCGAGGCGGCGTACCGGGTCAAGAATGCACTCCATCCCCAGGCGCTGGGTGAAACCGTCGTGCCCGATGCCGTGCTGGGCTGGCGGATAATCCCGAACTACCATTTCTCCGGCGAGAAGAAAGACGCCTCCGGCCGCTCCCATCCCGTGGAAATTGCCGTCGACGCCAATGGGTTCAGGGAATACGGCCCGGTGCGGGGACGCCTGCGCGTCTTCTGTCTGGGCGATTCGTTCACCTTCGCCAAGGACGTCTCGCAGCAGGAAACCTACTACCACGTGGCGGGGGAACGGGTGCCCGCCGATGTCTTCGCCTGCGGCGCGGACGGATACGGCAGCATGCAGGAGTTCCTCCTGCTCGACCGGTGGCTTGAAAAGGTCAAGCCCGATGTCGTGGTGTGGCAGTTCTGCTCAAACGACTTCATCGGCAACGACGTGCGCCTGACCCGTCTGAGCGCCAAGAACCAGTGCCAGGTGCTCCAGCCCTTTCTTTCCCCGCAGGGCACCGTGTGCTACGCCAGTCCCGGCGAGGGTGCCCTGGGCCGTATCGTCCACTACCTGCCGTCGGACTTCCTTCGGGCCATGGCCCACCGGATAGACAACCGGAACGGCCTTCCCACCCTGGAAAACACGGTGGAGACGCACATTGAAAAGGGCGACGCCGCGGCCTTGGCGCTCTTCAAAGACTCCGTCGGGACGACCGATCGAATCATGGGCAAAGTGCGCGCAAAATGCGGCACCCTGCCGATAGTGGCCTTCAACATCGACACAAAGGCCCCCTACGACGCCGCCTTCCGCGACATCTGCGCCCGCCACGACATCAGACTCCTTGACGCAATCCCCCTCCGCATCCAGGAGGCGGCCGCGAAAGGGGAAACGGTCTTCGCCGAAGATGGCGCCCACTGGAATGCCGCCGGCCACCGCATCTGCGGCGAGCTTCTCGCCGGCGTTCTCAGGGAGCTTGGACCGAAGCGGTAGCACCGAAAATGTTTTCCCTTTCATGCCGGTATGCGCCGGACGCCGTCGGCACTAATGAAAATTCCCCCCGCAGTGGTGTATAACATGCGTCCCGTCGCCGGAGAATTAAAGACAACACGCCGGCACGAAAGGAGTATGCATGGGCCTCCATCAGGTCAATTTCAAATGCCATCACTGTGACCATTGCTGCCGCGACGTGGTCTGCCTGCCCACTCCGTGGGACGTGCTGCGCATCGCCATGAACACGGGCCAGGACCCGCACGACTTCCTGGAGTGGCTCACGCCGGAAGAGATCCAGGGCGTGGACAAGGGCGATGCGACCTGGCTCAAGATCGGCGGCGAGAAGTACATCATGGCGCTCAGGCGCGACGAGAAGCTGGGCTGCCATTTCCTGAACCGCAAGACGCGCTTCTGCAGCATCTACGATCACCGGCCCAACCTGTGCCGGCTCTATCCGTTCAGACTGCTGGAAGGCCGCGACGGCACCTACAAGGGCTTCAGTCTGCACAAGAATGTGGGCTGTCCCCGCAACCGCGACAGCGTGTACGACACCGCCCCCCTGTATGATCTGTACCTGAACGACCAGATGCACCAGGCCGACTATGTCAAACTGGTGAACGCCTTCAACCGGCAGCGCCGGGCCGACCGCAAGCCCGAGGACTTTCTCGACCTGTTTATCGAGGTGGTCAAAGCGTAGTTGTCCGTCCCGGAGCATTACATGTCACAAGATTCCCTCCGCGCCCCGTGGGGCGCAGTGTTTGATGTCGACGGCACCATGGTCGACAACCATGCCTGGCACCAGGCCGGCTGGGTCGAACTGGGTCGGCGCCGCAGCCTGCCCATCGACGCGGACTATTACCGCACCCACATCCACTCCAAGGACAACGAGATCATTCTCGAAATCATGCGGAAGAATTTCGGTATGCCCGAACTGGGCCAGGACATCGCCGACGAGAAGGAGGCGATCTACCGCGAACTCTACCGCCCCGTCCTCAAGCCGATGGCCGGGTTGACGGTCTTTCTGGACCAGTTGCGCGCGCAGGCCATTCCCTGCGCCGTGGCCTCCAACGCGCCGGAGCCCAATGCGCGGATGATTCTGGACGCGCTCGGCATTGAAGACCTCTTTGCCGCAGTCGTCACGCCCGGACCCACGCTTCCGGGCAAGCCCGAGCCTGACATCTTCCTTGCCGCCGCCGCCGCGCTCGGACTTCCGCCCGCGCGCTGCGTGGTCTTCGAAGACAGCTATTCGGGCTTCCTTGCCGCCGAGGCGGCCGGCATGCCCT
>CAIJOU010000007.1 GCA_903822375.1 Candidatus Hydrogenedentota bacterium | reverse complement strand
CTGATAAAACGCAGCCAATACCCATCATCGGAGGTCAACCATGAATACCCTTAGCGAGAATTCCCCTTCCCTACGCGGTTCCGCCCGTTTCAAGTCGACCGCGATTCGGCAGCGTGTCCGGATTACGGCTCGCCGGTTTTTCCTGGCAGGGACGCTGGGCCATAAGCGTTAACCTAAGCTTGAATTTCACGGGATGACCCCGTATGCCGGGTGAATGAAACTACCCGACTTGCAGGAGGAGGCGTGGGAAGTGTTGGCCGGCTTTTTGCCTGCCGCGTGGGAAGAACAAGCGAAGACGTGCGAGGCGATGCAGCGGGCCCGTGGCCAGATCCAAAGCGCCGCCGTGCTGTTGCGATTGATTCTGTTGCATGCCTCGGGGGGTCTTTCGCTGGAGCAGGCCGCCCTCCGCGCTCGCGAGCAAGGCTTGGTCGATGTCAGTCCGGTGGCGTTGTTCAAGCGATTGCGAACGTCGGGGCCATGGCTGGAGTGGATGACCGCGGAGATGGTCAAAGAACAATCGAAGAACTGGGATGCAGCCGCCTGGGGCCTGCGGCCGATTCGCATCCTAGATGCGACCGACATTTTGGAGCCAGGTCCGCGCGGCAGTGATTGGCGGCTGCACTACAGCCTGCGGCTCCCCCAACTCAGTTGTGATTTCCTGAAGGTGACCGACGCCAGCGAGGGCGAGACCTTGAAACGCCTGCCGGTGCGGCGTGGCGACATTGTCCTCGCCGACCGAGGCTACAGCCATCGCGCGGGCGTGGCGCAAATCCTGCAACAGGGCGCCGATGTCGTCGTGCGCCTCAATAGCACGGCCTTTCCGCTGGAAGGTGCCGCCGGCAAGGCGATCTCGCTGGTGGACGCAGTCAAGGGGTTGCCCGTTGGCCGGTGCCTGGATCAGCCCGTTTGGTTTACCCATGAGGGGCGGCGCTTTGCGCTGAGGCTCTGTGTGCTGCGCAAGACGCGGGCCGCGACCCAACGAGCACAGCGAAAATCGGCAAGGAAATCGCGCAAGAATGGACATGTCCTGCAGCCGGAGACGCTCTTCCTTGCAGGCTTCGTCATGGTGCTGACTTCGCTGCCGATCCAATGGGGCACAGCCCGTAAGGTGCTGGAACTCTATCGTCACCGCTGGCAGGTCGAACTCGCTTTCAAGCGTTTGAAGAGCCTGCTCGCGCTGGGCCATGTTCCGAAGTCCACCGATCCGTCGAGCCGCGCTTGGATGCAGGCGAAAATCTTAACCGCGTTGCTCATTGAGCGCCTGACCACCGAAGCCCGGTGTTTTTCCCCCTGGGGCTACGAACTGCACGGCTGAGCGCCAATGGGTCGTCTTCAAGGAAGTTAGAGACAGCGTGCTTCAGGCGCTGCAAATGCCACTATCGGTGCAACATCTCCTGCGGCACGGTCCGCGCATTACGGCCGCGTTGCGCGAAAAACGTCCGATGCGCCCTCGACAAGCGGTCAAACTCCATCGTTTGACTGTTCGCTTAGGTTAACGCTTATGGGCGCCTGCCCCTTCCTCCACACCTCCTTCCCCGCGCCGCGTTGCGGCGCCTTCCGATCCTTTCTCCTTCGTCGCCTAGTCATGACCGCTGGCGCGAACTGGTAGAT
>CAIJOU010000006.1 GCA_903822375.1 Candidatus Hydrogenedentota bacterium | reverse complement strand
TGCTGGGACCTTCGCTCGAAACGGAAGTGCGCGCCGAACTGAAGCGCCGGGCCGATGCGGAGGCGATTCGCGTGTTTGCGGACAACCTGCGCGAACTGCTGCTGGCCGCGCCGCTGGGACGGAAGAACGTGCTGGCGCTTGACCCCGGTTTCCGCACCGGCTGCAAGCTGGTCTGCCTTGACCGGCAGGGCAAACTGCTCCACCACGATGTGGTCTATCCGCATAGCGGCGACGGCGCGGGACGCGAGGCCGCCGCGAAGACTAAGGCCCTCTGCGAGCGCTTCGAGGTGGAGGCGGTCGCCATCGGCAACGGCACGGCCGGCCGCGAGACCGAGGCCTTTGTGCGCGGCCTTGAGTTGCCGTCGACGGTTCCGGTGGTGATGGTCAATGAGTCCGGCGCCTCCATCTATTCCGCCTCCGACGCCGCGCGCGAGGAGTTTCCCGACCATGATCTGACCGTGCGGGGCGCGGTGAGTATCGGCCGGCGCCTCATGGACCCCCTTGCCGAACTGGTCAAGCTCGACCCAAAGTCCATCGGCGTCGGCCAGTACCAGCACGATGTTGACCAGCCCTCACTCAAGCGGAGCCTGGACGACGTGGTCATGAGTTGCGTCAACGGGGTCGGGGTGGACCTGAATACGGCGAGCAAGCAACTGCTCATGTACGTGTCCGGACTGGGACCCCAGTTGGCGGCCAACATCGTCGCTTTCCGCAACGAGAACGGCCCCTTTGACAGCCGGGCCAAGCTGAAGAAAGTCCACCGGCTCGGACCCAAGGCCTTCGAACAGGCCGCCGGGTTCCTGCGTGTCCCCGAAGGCAAGAATCCCCTCGACGCCAGCGCGGTGCACCCCGAAAGCTACGGCATCGTGGACACCATGGCCAAGGACCTGGGTTGCGCCGTCAAGGACCTGCTCGAAAAGGAGCCCCTGCGCGGCCAAATCCGTCTCGACAAATATGTGACCGAAAAGGTGGGCATGCCCACCCTGCGCGACATCGTCAGTGAACTCGCCAAACCTGGACGTGACCCGCGTCAGCAATTCGAGGTCTTCAACTTCGCCGAGGGCGTCACCGAGATGAAGGACCTCGTGCCCGGCATGGTCCTTCCCGGCATCGTCACCAACGTCACCGCCTTTGGCGCGTTTGTCGACATCGGCGTCCATCAGGACGGGCTTGTGCACATCAGCCAGCTTGCCGACCGCTTCGTCAAGGACCCCAACGAGATTGTGAAGGTGCACCAAAACGTGACTGTGACTGTCATGGACGTGGACCTCGGGCGCAAGCGCATTTCACTGACCATGAAGGAAAAGGGCGGCCTCACCGCACCGTCCCCACCCAGGCCTGCGCCGTCAGCTCCCAAACAGCAGGCGCCGGCCCCAAAATCACAGGCGGTAGCTCCCAAACCGGAGGCGCCAGCCCCCAAACCCGAGCCGCCCGTGAACCTGCAATCGCAACGGTTCGAGGACCTGAGAAAGGCGTTGGCAGAGCGGTTCAAGCGGAATTAAAGAACGACTATCATTGCGAACCAGGTGAGGCAGTCCCTCTCAGGAACGAGAACCGTCAGTGTTTTCCCTCATCTACTGCTAAGGCCTCCACCTTCTTGTACGGAGTAATTCGCACTGGGCCGAGCAAACCGGAGGCGGGTAGCGGTTCAAAACCGAGAAGCCTCTTCTCGACCCTTCCGGACTTGTCGAGCCCCTCCCCCAGTCTCGCTTGGAGTTCGGGCGCAACGCCAGGGAACGCGTCCAGACCTGAAACGCGGTTAATCAGCGTGTTGGTGACGTCAACCACGAGCGTATTCTTGCCGGGGCGCACGATGCCATCTACAGGGAAATCCTGGTCGCGCATCCAATGCGTGCCGACGGCAACACCGTTCACGGTGACGTCCGCCACCGTGCCGACCGCGCCGAGGGAAAGGCGCAATTGCGCACCGTCGAAGAAGTAGTCCTGGGGCAGTGAGAACCCCGCGCTGTACCGGGCGCGGCCGCTGAAGTGACGGAGCTGTTCCACATCGGTCCAGGAACGCAAGCCAGGCCATTCAAAGGCATCGGCGGGCGCACCATCACCGAGGAACTGGACCTCCCACGGACCATTGACTTCAAAGGCGGCCGGAACCCCGGACACTTCCGCCGTGCCGCTGTGCGTGGCGGCACCGTCGAAGAATTCATAGGAAAAGCTGCCGTTGTGGTCCGCCAGCGCGGTGAATTCCTTGGCGGTGGCATTGAGAATATCGGCAAAGTCGCTGGAAACGACGTGCGGCGCTTCACTCTGCTCGGGTGCATGCGCAAACATCACAAAAGTGGATTCATAGGGCTTGAGCTTCAATTGAATACGCGTGTATTCACCATCTCGTGCGTACATGGGAACCTCGCGCCGTTCGCCGGAGCTCGGGTCCCACAGCGACAGCTGCCCGTCCTTTACATGGAAACCGACACGCCGGTTGACGCCAACATCCTGCAGATTGGTGACGAAATAGAGGTCCATGGTGGGGTCGTGGCGATGAATGCAGACGAGGCCGTCATTGGTGCGTTTTCCAGCGCGAACGAGGTCCGGGTCCATGTCAGGCGCTGCACATTGCTTCAGCGCCTTAATAAGCGGGTCAAAAGCCGCGCTGCGGTATTCTAGTGGGTCGAGGCGCTGAAGGACCGTGTCCATAAACCATGTGGTGCCCTGCCCGCAGCTTCGCGTTGCATGGTCGTTCGCAATGGCCGGCGCGCCGAAGAGTTCCGCGACCAAGGTTTTCACCTCCGCATCCTGCTCCTCATGCCGGTTCAGACCCGTCGATTCACTCGGGACCCGTTCCAGGGCAATTACCCTTCCACCCTGCCGTACATAGGCGGCGATCTGCCGCAACGATTCCACGGGCAGCGCAGTGATGTCGGGCAGGAGGAGCACCTGGTAGGTCATGGCGCCCAGCCGCAGGGCGGGCCCGTCTGTCTGCATGTGGTGCTGCAACACGTCGTCGTTCACAAGGTCAAAGGCATAACCGCTGGAGGACAGCAACTGGTTGAGTCCGCCCCACTCGAATTCGCGGGTCCACTTGCGTGCATTAAGGACGCTGTGCGTCCACTGGTTGGCCAGCGGCGAGTAGACCGCGACGTCGGCGACGTACTTGCCCTGCCGCAGCATCCAGCAGCAGCGTGCGGTGTAGTCGGCGACGAAGTGGTAATAGGGCCACCAGATGTTCTCGGGACTGATGCGGATGGCCTCGTAGAAACCGCGCGTGGGCACGATGACGCCCCGTTCCGGCGAGGCGATGAAGCCATGATTATAGAACTTGTTCGCCCTGGCGCGGAGGAATCCGTCGACGGCGATCTTCAGTTCCTCCGGCCTCTCGCGGTAGGGTTCGT
The DNA here is from genome assembly GCA_903822375.1 of Candidatus Hydrogenedentota bacterium. GTDB lineage: Bacteria > Hydrogenedentota > Hydrogenedentia > Hydrogenedentales > CAITNO01 > CAITNO01. The sequence goes on along the minus strand of CAIJOU010000006.1, from coordinate 1,416 downwards.
GGTGCAGGAAGGTGAACGCTTCCGTGGTCACGATGTTGCGTCCGTAAAGGTGCGCGCCTGAAGCAACGTACTCCCGTGGGCCGATGCGCGTGTCATACCAGGGGACGGCGTCCTTTTCGCCCGGCGTGATTTCCATTTCAGGGAGGTCGGCCATTCCCGCGCCTTCCAGGATATCCGTGACGAAGCCGTAGGGCTGGATGCGTCCGCGCACGTTGTGGTCCGCGCACCAGCGCAGGAAAGGCCCGAAGAACGCCCGCATGCCCTGGGTGTGCAGAAACTCATTGACATCGTAGCGCACCCGTGGCGACAGATTGTCCACGTCCCACCACAGCGCGGGCAACCAGGGAACCAGATCGTAGCACTTTTGCGTCTGGAAGGATTCGAAGAGTCCGTCGGTCCAATACAGACCGTTTCGGAAGATGGGCACCTCGAAACTGTCGCTGAAGAGCGATTCCACTGTCGTGCCGAGGTGTTCGCCGAGCGCGGCGACATACTGATTTCCAAGCGTGTCGCAATACCGCTCCATGGCACCCTGGTTCAGGTGGTCCACGGCGTCGCTGTTGTCCCGCTGGGTGGACCAGAAAGCCATGACTTGCCACTTGCCCTCCGGGACCTGCCAGGTAAGATTTCTGTCGTGTACGGATGCGGTCAGGTCCACCATGGAGTCTGCGCGCAGTCTCCCCTCTTCCATGCGTCCCGCCACCACTTTGAGCAGTCGGTCTTCCTTGCCGATGACCGGTGTGGACCGCGGCAGGTCGTTCGGATTGGGTGTGGCCTGCTCGGAAAGGGGACCGGAAAAGGATTGCGGCCCCACGATGGGCAGCATGCTGGCGACCATCACCTTGCTCTGGTCCGCCTTGGGCACCCACTTCCCGCCCCATATCCACCCCGGTCCGCCGAAGTTCAGGGAGACTTCCAAACCGCGCTCGTGCGCGCGCTCTACGGCATAACGCAACAGCTCGAAGTACTCCGGCGACAGGTAATCGTGATTGCCCGTGGTGTAGACAGGCGGCATCGAGACCTGTTCCACACCGCCGATGCCCTGCTCCTGCATCTGTCCAAACTGCCAGTCGATGTCGTCCTTGGTCACAGCGTTGCCCATCCACCACCAGCGCGTGTGCGGACGGCAATCCATGGGAGGCTTCTCAAAGCCGGCCTTCACGGCATTCAAAGGGGACTCGCCCCAGGCCGGACAAGGGACGATTGCGAAAATTGAGACCAGCGCCACTGCGACCAGGCAGAAACTAGGACAATGTTTCACGGCTTGTGTGCTCCAAGAATGGTGTTGAAGGACAAGGGTAAGTCTAGCGGAAAGGAACTGGACGGGCCTAACGCTTCAAGCCGTGGTCAAAAAGATGGATGAAAAACGACATGACCACAGAGGGCACAGAGGTACACAGAGGTACACAGAGGTAC
>CAIJOU010000005.1 GCA_903822375.1 Candidatus Hydrogenedentota bacterium | reverse complement strand
CGTGGCCAACACGCTGCTTATCCTGGGCACGCTGGTCGTTTGTGCCTGGCTGCTCATGGTGAGCACCCTGATATTGCCGCCCTGGCCCATGCTGCTGTTTCTCGGCGGCGTCGCCATTCTCGTGGCCGTGGGCCTGCGCGCGTCCTTCATACGGCTCTACGCGCGCGGGCAAATAATGCTGCGCGAAATGTTCTCCAAGCCGCTTGAGACTGCGGACCCGGGCGGCGGTTCGGCCCTGCCGACGCTGCTGCACAAGACCGGACTGTCCCTGGTCGCTTTGCCCGGCGGTTCGCCCGTGCAGGGGCGGCGTATCGGCGAGTTGGACCTGCGCGCCCAGACCGGCGCCAGCGTCATCGGCATCGAGCGCGACGGTTCGCACATCGTCAACCCCGGTCCCGACGAGGCGCTGTGCTCGGGCGACGGCGTCATGCTTATCGGTAATCCGGACCAGCTTCGCGCCGCGCGGGACCTGCTGGAGAAGGGTTGAAGGGGGGGCGGTTTCGTAGGGTGCCCGGAGTTTTGCGCAGCAAAACGGAGCGCGCCATATTCCGGGCTCGCGCTACATGCAAAGACGGTGCCCTCCGTCCCGCCTTGCGGGACTTCGGGCACTCTACCGCCCGAACTTCCGCCCCTCATCGAGCATGGCCAGGTAGTTGTCCAGCGGGATGTAATTAGCCACGCTGTTTCCCGTGCCGAGGCAATACCCGCCGCCGGGCATGCACACTTCCAACGTTTCACGCACGCGCCTGCGCACGTCCGCCTCGGGGGAGCGGCACAGGAAATCCACGTCGATGCCGCCAAGCAGCGCAACGCGCTGTCCATAGGTCCGCTTCACCTCGGTCACCCGTTCGATGGTGTCCTCGAAGGAATGCTTGGCGTCGATGCCCACGCCGTCGATGAGGTCGTCCATCACGAGCGCGAGGTTGCCGCAGGAATGGAGCAGATAGGGCCGCCCGGCCTTGTGCGCGATGTCGGCCATGGCCTTGTGCCCGGGAAGGACAAACTCACGCAGGTCATCAGGACTCATGAGCGGCCCGCCCTTGTAGCCCATGTCGTCGCTGCCCCACAGCGCCTTCACACAGTCAAACTGCACCATCAGCCCGGCGGCCTTGACGTTTATTGCCAGCACGCGGTCGAAAATGGCCTGTATGAGGTCGCGCTTCTCGTAAAGCGCCTCGCAGAAGGTGGTGTAACCCATGAGCCAGGTGAGGTGCTCGCAAAAATGGGCGAAGCCGCTGCCGGCGATGACGCACATGCCCTCGGGAAGATTCTTGTCGTACCATTCCAGTGCGGTCGCCGTAAGCTGGTCCGGCGTCGGCCAGGGATACCGTTCAAACTCCTCCCAGTTTGTTATGGGACCGGCATGCTCGTCCACATAGGCGCGGCCGCCGTCCCGCGCCAGTGCGGCCGTGTCCGGAGCCTGGTGGTATTTCATCGGCATGGTCATGTTCTCGGTGCCGCACCGGAGAAAGTCATAGCCCAGAAAGGCTTGGACGGCCATAAGCCGTTTCTTGGCGTAGTGCGGGTCGGCGGGGTCAAGGTCGGCGCCCACGCCGTACCGGTCGCACACCGCCTGCTGCACCTCGGGGTCGAGGAAGAGCTCAATGTTGTGCACGCGGCCGGGTGCGCCGGAGCGCGTAATGCTCTTCAGCAGCCCCCGCCAGTCGGGCTGGATGTCAACGCTGAAGGGGGAGGGGAGCGGCATGTCTATTCTCCAAGGAGGGGCCCGGTGCGGCTAGACCGAGGGGAACCACTTGTGCAGGGCCGTCCTAAGCGTGCCAAAAGCCCCGCCGACAAACTTCTCGGACCCGTCGATAATTCTCGTGGCGGATACCGTGTCGGTAGAGACGGCCGGCGAGGTTATGGCGGGTACCGGCGCGTCGGACGAAGATGTACGGATCTTGATGTTACGATACCACAGTTCACCTCCGTGATCCTGAAGCGCTATGAATCCCTCGCGGGGCAACTGTGCGTAGGGCGTGGCAAACTTGCCCACGGGTCCCACCAGCAGGGCGAAGTCGGTGTCGATGACCCGCCATCCGTTGACCGTCACGGTCACCTTCGTGCCGCGCGTCGAAATGTCGTAGGAGTTCCATTCGCCCACGGGCCGGGCCATGTTGTACATGGGAGTCACCACGTCGTAGATAGACCCGGTGCCGGTCTTGCTCGGTGGCCAGCCGTAGTCGCCGACCACCTGCACTTCGAAGCCGCGCAGTGCCGACTCGTCCTTGGGAACGCGCAGAAACACGCCGCTGTTGCCGTGCATCTGCGGGCTCAGGATGGCGAATGGGATCATGGACCACCAGGGCGTTTCGGCCAGTTTGAACTCGAGGTGCAGGTCGAAATCGCCGAAGGTCTGCTTGGTGAACGTGGCGTACTTCAGCGTGACGAAGGGGCTTGAACTCGCCGGGATGTGCAGCATGCCGTCCTTGACTTCAAAGGTCTGCGTGCCCGCGAGGTCTTTCCACAGCGGCGCGTTGTCGCCGCCGAGCAGATCGGTCCAGCCGGTTCCCTCCGGAGCGACTGTGGCCTTGCCCGAGGGCTTGGGTTTCCACGGCTCAAAATGGTCCACGATCGCAACGGCATAGGCGATGGCCGCCAGCGTGATCAACGGTGCCAGCACCAGCCGTATTGGCCAGGTAATGAGTTTCAGCACGGCAAGAATCTCCTTGTTCGTCTCAGAATATTACACCCTCACGGGGCTGCCCTGCATCATCCAGCGCATTTTAGGTCTGCATTGAGGTTGAATGACCTTCCGGTGAAGCCTGCGGTTTTGTCCCCATAACGCACCGTGCAATGCCCGCCGGTCCTGGAATGTATCGCGGCGGAAACCAATTTTCCGTCCTTCCAGGTGATGTCCACCACGACTGCGCCGCGCGCGCATAGACCTTTGACGCTGCCCGTGGCCCATGCGGCGGGCAATGCGGGCAACAATTCGATCTCGCCGTTTTGGCTTTGCAGCAGCATCTCGGCGATGGCGGCCGTGGCGCCGAAGTTGCCGTCAATCTGGAAGGGCGGGTGAATGTCGAACAGGTTGGCCGCGGTGCTCTTGGTGAAGAGCGCCTGGAGGTTCTCCCATGCCTTGTCACCCCCGGCCAGACGCGTCCAGAAGTTGATGATCCACGCGCGACTCCAGCCCGTATGCCCGCCGCCATTCGCCAACCGCCGCTCCAGCGAGGTGCGCGCCGCTTTGGCCAGGTCGGGTGTGCCGCGCAGTGTGAACTCGTGGCCCGGGTGCAGGCCGTACAGGTGCGACATGTGCCGGTGCCCCGGCTCGGGCTCGTCATAATCCTCCATCCACTCCTGCAACTGGCCGTGCTTGCCAATCTGCGGCGGGACGAGTTTGCCCTTTGCGGTGGTGACCTCTTTGCGAAACTCCTCATCCACGCCGAGCGTCTCAGACGCCTCGATGCAGTTGCCGAAGAGGTTGGTGAGTATCTGCATGTCCATCGATGGGCCCATGCACACCTGGCCCTTCTGTCCGTCGGCCGTGATGAAACTGTTCTCCGGCGAGTTGGACGGCGCGGTGACCAGCCACCCGTGCTTGGGTTCGGCGACGAGGAAGTCCAGGTAGAACCGGGCCGAGTCCTTCATCACCGGATAGACGGTTGCCAGATAGTCGCGATCCTGTGTGAACAGGTAGTGTTCGTACAGGTGCTGGCAAAGCCACGCGCCCGCGCAGGTGAACTGGCCCCAGCCGGGATGCTCACCCGGCGAGGTGAAGCCCCAGACATTCGAGATGGTGTGCACCACCCAGCCGCGCGCGCCGTACTGCACCTGCGCCGTGCGCGCGCCTTGGCCGCGCAGCGACTGGATGAACGACAGGAACGGCACGTGGCATTCGGGCAGGTTGCCCACCTCGGCGGGCCAGTAGTTCATCTGGTCGTTGATGTTGTGGTGGTAGTCCGCGTTCCAGGGTGCCTGGTAATGATCGCACCAGATGCCCTGCAGGTTGGCGGGCAGCGAGCCGGGGCGTGACGAAGAGATCAGCAGATAGCGGCCGTATTGGAAATACAGCGCGTCGAACCACGGGTCCGCTTTGCCCGCCTTGATATTTGCGATCCGCTCGTCCGTCGCCGCGCCGGGTGTCGGGTCCGGGCCGAGATTCATACTGACCCGTTTGAACAGCGCCTGATAGTCGTCCACATGGCGGCGCCTCAGGTCGTCGTATTTCAGAATGCGTGCGGCGTCGATGGTTGCTTTGCACTTCTCCACCGGCTCGTCGCCGTAGAATTCCGTCGCACCGGCCAGCAGCAGCGTGACTGCGTCGGCGTTGCGCACCGACAACTGGTTGTCCCTGGCGCGCACCGTTCCGCCTTCATTGATTACCGTGAGCCGCGCCGCAAAGGCCATCCCCTTGCCCAGCCACGCCTTGCCCGCCAGGGCGAGATCATTGCCGTCCGCCGTCGCCTCCAGTCGATCCTCCTTCTCCTCACTCTTGTCAAAGGGTGCGATCCGTGAATTGTTCTGCCCCCGGCGAGAACTGTTCTTCGGGTCCCGTTCGAGCCCGGTGTCAAATCCGACCTGGCCCGGCTTGTCCGCCGTGATCCGCAGCACGATCACTTGGTCCGGACCGCTGCTGAAGAATTCCCGGTGGAATTTCACGCCGTCCTGAACATAATCCACGCGCGCCGTGGCCGTGTCGAGATCCAGTGCGCGGGCATAGTCCGTGGGGGCGTCCTTTGCCGCCGCGAAATGCAGCCGCAGGTCGCCCAGGGTCTGGTAAGAACCGTAGGCGGCATAGGCACCGCCGGCCGAGCACGAACCCGGGCCTTTGCACACCATCGATGCGATGGTGAGTTTTTGCGCCTCCTCGACCTTGCCCTCAAAGAGCAGCCGCCGCACCTCGGCCAGCGCCTCCGCCGACTTGGGATTGTCCGCGTCCTGCGGCCCGCCCGACCACAGCGAATCCTCGTTGAGCTGGATGCGCTCGTCCCCGACGCCGCCGTAAATCATCCCGCCCAGCCGGCCGTTGCCGATGGGCAGCGCCTGCAGCCATGTGTCCGCAGGCTGTTTGTACAACAATTCCAGCGGTGCTGTCGGCGCTTCGGCTACAGCCGATGCGGTGCAGCCCAGCAGCGCCAGCGCACCCAGAAACAACGAATGGTATGACATCTTGAAGTCTCCTGACCGTGTTGTCCGTGGAATAATCAGCGTTTCGCCGGAAGCGGCTACTATACAGGTTGGCCCGTTTCGGGCGCATCTCGGGAATGCAGGACAGCCGCCCCCGGCTGTCGTCTTGCGCCCATGCCAGGGCATGACAGGCGGGGGTGCCTGTCCTACAGGATTACGAGTATCACGTTATCGCTCGTAGGCACCCATGTCCACGCCCGCGCCCTGCGGCCGCGACACGCCCGCGATGTCCGTCCCGCGGATGCCCGACGAGTCGCCCGTGTCAATGCACGGCGAACCGTTCTTCAACTGCACATATCCGTTGGCCGCGTCCACGAACAGCGGGTTGGCATTGATGTTTCCCGTGCCGGGATGGCCGCCCTCCACGCAGGAAAAGGTCACCGTCGGTGCGGCGTTGACGTTGCTGTACATTTCGGGGTAAGCCCCGGCCAGGTTGCCCCAGAGAATGCAGTTTTTCAGAGAGGCGATGCCGCCCTCGTTGAAAACGGCACCGCCCAGACCGGCGTCGCCCGCGGCCGAATTCAGCGCAAAGGTGCAGTTGGTAAGCGTGGGGGAGGAGCCGTTGAGGTTGTACATCCCGCCGCCCCGGGAGATCCACGAACCGGTGTTGTTGCCATACGCGAGGTTGTTTATGAAGATGCAGTTCGAGACACTGGGCGAGGAAAGGTTGTTGCACATCCCGCCGCCGCGACCTGTGGACCCGCCTCCCCCGTCGATGGCGTTTGCCGTGAAGACGCAATTTCTGACCGTCAGGGAGGAGTTGTAATTGAACATTCCGGCGCCATAGGCAAAGTTCATGAAAGTGTATGCTTTGTTCCCGGTAAACGTGCAGTTCGCGACTGCAAGGGCTTCAACCCCTTCGTTGTGCATTCCGCCCCCTTCATCCATTCCTGAACCGTTGGTGACGACAAATCCGTCCAGCGTGGCGTTGCCTGCCCCCTCAACACACCGGCCTTTCCCCTCTCCGTCAATGAACGTTGCGTTGGCCGCCACGTTTCGCTGGCTTCGCGCGGTTTCGTAGCCCCCAAACCCGCCGTAGAGATGGACGTTCTCCGCCATGACCACCGCCGCGATGACGGTGGCGGCCTTGGTGTAAATGCCTCCGGCGACCCACACTTCCCCGCCGCCCGCGGCGGAGGCCGCGTCAACGGCGGACTGGATGTTGTTGAACGCGGCAGTCCACGAAAGGCCGTCGCCTCCTCCCCCGTTTGAAGCATCCACGCGGTAAATGTTCTGGGCAAACACCGCGGATACGGTCACGTTTCCGATCACGTTGGTGTCGGTGCGCAAACTGAACAGCACGTTATCGCTCCATTGCACGAAACGATATCCCGGGTTCGGTTGTGCGGTGACTGCCGCGCCGCTGTCGCCGTGGTTGACTGTCTGGACGCTTCCTCCCGAGATCGTGCCGCCGATACCGGCGGAGTAGGTCAGCGTGTAGGTGTTTATCGCAAACACCGCAGTGACCGTTTTGTCCGCATCCACAATCAGGGTTGCAGGATTCGTGTTGCCGTTCAGGTCGCCCGCCCAGTGGTCCATATGCCAGCCGGTTGCGGGAAACGCGGACACGTTCACAGGTGTGTTTGCCGCGTAGTTGTCCCCTTCCGGGTCCAGTTGCACAGTTCCCTGCCCCTGGGTCTGCACCTTCACCGAATAGGGAGTGCATCCTGCCAGCAGCAATGCGGTTCCGCACATTGCCATCATCAGACCCGTCCACCTGGCGCAGCACATAACCGCCTCCTTCTTCCAGCCCGTTGCCCCGCGCGTAAATATAGCAGTGCCGGTATAAGGCGTCAAGGGAATTGGCGCGCGTTCAAGCTCCCCTTTGGCCGGTTCCTTGGGTATAATGGCACCCAATCGATATTGCCACAGGAGAACTGCAAAGTGACGGTCGACATACTCGAGAGCGCATCCCGATGAGCAAGAAGAAACTCATCTTCTTTGTTGCCAAACTTGGCATGGTCGGGGCGCTGTTTACACTCATATTCCGACCCGACCTGCTGGGCTTCGACGAGGGGCTCTTCGGGGGCGTGCGCGTGGTGGATGTGCTGCGCGAGATGCGCAAGGTCAGCGGCACGGGCTGGGGCGTGTTTGTCTTCTGGATGGCCTGCGCCACCGGTGTGAAGTTCGCGGGCATCACGTGCGGAATCATCCGCTGGAAGCTGCTGCTGCGCGGACAGGGCCTGCGCATGCCCTTCTGGCTGATGGCCTACCAGTGGTTCATGGGCCGG
>CAIJOU010000004.1 GCA_903822375.1 Candidatus Hydrogenedentota bacterium | reverse complement strand
GTCGGGAAGCGGGGTGCTGAGCGCCGCGGCGGAAATGAGCCGCTTCTTCCAGCCGCCGTCGCTTTCCCAAAGCTGTTGGCCCGTCGCGGAAATGCACCGCAACCGCCGGGCCTCGCTGTCTCCAACGATGACTTCTTTTCCCGGCGACGGATGCACGTCGGCAACCAGCGGGGATGCATAGAGATTGGATTTCCCCTCGAAGGTCCACGCCTGCAGCGGCACTTGGGCGACGGCATATCCGCATGCCGCCAGCAGGAACAACAACACGCCAAAGGTCCGCGGGTTGTGTGCATGGCATGACATGGTTATGGGCTTCCCCTGTGGGTTCGCTTGGGCTATTTGTCCTGGGGCTGCACGGTGCGAATGCGCTTCAACTGGGCCATGGCATCGATGAACCGGACATTGTTGCGCAAAGCGAAGCCGTTGGTCGCCTCAGTGGCCGTGTCGGCCTCCTGTACGGCAATCCAGGGACGGTCATTCCCCGGGTCCGCCGGACCGATGCCGTTGAGGATGACCCCTCCGAGCGCGTCGCGATGGTCCGCGCCCGGGCCCACAACCTTGGCCACATGCACGGCGCCAACCCCCTCCATCAGGCAGACACCCTGCGGATTGCATCCGAAGATCCAGTTGAATTGGTCATAGATGAAGGCCAGGTATTCGGGTTTGGGCGCGAAACGGTACGCCTTCGCCATGAGTTCGGCGGCCATGAGCACACGGTGCGTGTTGCCCGTGCCTTCGGGAGTTCCGGCAGGCTCCGTGGAGGAGGGCAGGAAGTAGGTAAGCTGTCCCTTGTCCGTCGTGGCGTAAACGCCAAAGGGGTTCTTCGCCCGCTTGAGCAGGGTGTCGGCCAACTGTTCCATCGCCCTGGCAACATCCACGCTGAGCATGCCCCCCTCCTCGCTCTCGTATTCGAGCAGGGGTTCAATCGCGTCGATGTTCACCCCCGGAAACCATGCCTTCGCCTGGTCTTTCCAGCCGGGGTCATTGGTGGCTGCATAGAGGTCCCAGGCGGCGGAGAAGGCCAGCGGTCCCTTGCCGCCGGCACCCTTCAGCGCATCGGCGGCCTTTTTGGCCGCCTCTGCGGTCACCGTGTCGCCCTTCTCCTCCAACGCATAGCGCGCAAGTGCGGCGGCCCAGTCCGGCAGGCTCTCGGCATCGGCGCCTTCGGCCCGCTTCGCGGCGTGGGGGGCGGCCCAGCGCACCTCGTCGGCCAGGGGCGATGCGCCGCCCAGCAAATCAAGTTTCCATTTCAGGGCCGACCATCCGCTGACGAGGGTCCAGAATGCGTCCGCATCGGAAACGGCGGGTTTGCCCGGGTCGTTCCAGAGCGGACCGGGCTCCTCGTTGCGGTATGCGGCAAGCGCGCGCACCGCGCGGTTGAAGGCGCTGTTCCACAGTTGGTCAAAGCGCAACGGAAACTCCGCGGACACTGCCTCCAGACCGCCGAACTGAACGCGAATTGTATACTCCCCTTCCTCGTTCAGCGGGGTGAAATCGCCGCGGTAGAATTGGCGGCCCCAGTCCGCCCCTTCCGCCCCCGTGATGCGCACCCCGTTTTCGAGGGGGCCCTGAAAGACGGTTCGGCCCGCGTGCGAATTCACCTTGAAGGTTGCGGTGGGCGCATGCAGGTTGGATGAAACGACAAAATGCTTCGGCGCAAAGGACTCATAGCCGGCCTGGTTGATCAGCACCACCGCGCTGGGCGCGCGCTCGTAATTGGCGGCAATCTCGACGGAGTCCCACCAGAACGATTCCCCCGCGGGGGCGTTGGCTTCCAAAACACAGTCAATCCGCTCGGCCTTTTCCGGCGGGGCCGTCTCGCCGAGCGTGTACCGCGTCCAGCCGCTGGCTTCCGCGGATTTCAGCGCGCGCAGCGCGTCTTCACGAATCACGCCGCCGTCGCGCCCGAGCCAGCGCAGCTTGGCCGAACCGCCGTTCCCGCGCCCCATGGCCACCACACTCAGTCCGGAAAAGTCCGCGCCCAGCACGGCCGGGTCGGAAATCACGGCCACGGACGCACCGCCGGACAGGCGCAACGATCCCGCCCCCTGAAGGAAGGTCTCCCGATCAAGGCGCCACGCCTCCGGCGCGGCGTTCGACCGCCACCCAAGGGGCTTGTCCGGGGCGGTGGTGGAGGCCTTTTCGAAGGCGCCATTCGGCAGCAGTGCCTCCGACTCAAAGACCGGTCCGGCCGCTTCCGCCACCGGGGCACCCTTCGCCAACGCGCCCACGGGAAAAGACAGCGCCGCCGTCAGCATCAGACAGATCCATCGCATCACGAAAACAACCTCCTAAAGACGCGGGCAAGGGCTCCGTGCCTGCCTCAAAACGTTAGAATATACACAACGTTGCGCGGATACAAACAGGAGACGGGGTTACACCGCGGGGACCACGAAAGAGCATCCCAAGCACTGGTGCGTCTATCCCACCAACCGTCCCGCCTGGTACACGGCCAGGGCGATTACAAACGCGATGGTGGTGGAATAGAGCGTGGCGAAGGCCGCCCACTTCCAGGAGCCGCTCTCGCGGGCGATGACGGCGATGGTGGTCATACAGGGGGCGTAGAGCATGACAAAGAGCATCATGGCGAATGCCCGGCGCGGCGACCAGTCGGGCTCGGCGGCAAGGCGCGCCGCAAGCGGCGCGCTGTCCCCGCCCTTCTCAATGTCCATGGCGTACACGGTGCCCAGCGCGCCGACCACGACCTCCTTGGCGGCAAAGCCGCCGAGCAGCGCGATGTTGGTGCGCCAGTCAAATCCGGCCAGCTCGCTCACCGGTTCGAGCGCGCGACCGAAGCGTCCTGCCATGCTGTGCGCAAGCGCCTCGGCGGCCGTCGGGGCTTTTCCATCGGGCCGCTCGGGCGGACGGGGAAAATACATGAACGCCCACAGCACGATGTTCACCGCAAGGATGACGGTGCCGGCCTTCTTGATGTAGAGCCAGGTGCGCTCCCAGGTGTGCAGCAACACGCCGCGCAGCACGGGCACGTGGTACGGCGGCAACTCCATCACGAAGGGGGTCTGCTCGCCGCGTATGACGAAGCGGCGCAGCGTCCATGCGGCGGCCAGCGCGACGAACCACGAAATTGCCCAAAGCAGGAGCATCATTTCCGTGCGGCTCGCCGGAAAGAACGCGGCGATGAGCACGGCGTAGACGGGCATCTTGGCGCCGCAGTTCATGAACGGCGCCACGAGCATCGTCACCAGCCGGTCCTTTTCCTCGCGCAGCGTGCGCGTGGCCATGATGCCCGGCACGGCGCAGCCGCCGGCGCCCAGGCCGCCGGACACGATGAGCGCAAGAATGGAGTTGCCCTGCATGCCGAACATGCGCAGGAGCCGGTCGAGAATGAAGGCGACGCGGGCAATGTAGCCGCTGTCCTCCAGCGCCGCAATGAAGAGAAACATGAAGAAGATGAGCGGCACGAAGCCCAGCACGCCGCCCACGCCGCGCACCAGCGCGGCGTCGAACAGCGAGTGCAGCATGGGCATGCTGTGGCGCGCCGGGGCCAGCAGCGCCGACAATTGCGCAAATATCCAGTTGACCAGGCCCGTGGGGCTGACCCAGCCGCCGAACCAGGGCAGCCATGCCCATTCGTCGGAGAGTTTGAAGACCCAGAAGAACAGGGCCGCAACAACACCCACCAGAATCACCGGCCCCAGTATTCGGCCGCACACCACGTTGTCGATGCGGTCGGTCAGGTCCATGCGCGACTGGACCGTGCGCGACATGCACTGGCGCACCGCGCCCGCCGCCACGCCGTAGCGGCGCTCCGCGATGATGGTGGCCGTGTCCTCGCCATAGTGGCGCTCGATGCGCAGCACCGCCGCAGCCGCAGCCGTATCGACAAGCCCGTATCGCACGCCCGCCATCAGGCGCACCCTCCCCGCGGCCGCAGGGTCCTTTTCCAGGAGTTTTACCGCCAGCCACGCGGGTTCAAAACGCCGGTCAAGCAGCGTGTTTTCGGCGATCACCCCGGCCAGGCCGGTGATCTCCTCGTCCACCACATGCCCATAGTGCACCGTCTGCGGCAGCGCGTTCACCGTGCCGTCGAGAACGGCGGTGCAGATGTCCACCAGTTCATCCACGCCCCTGCCCCGGCTGCCGACCGTGGCCACCACGGGCACACCCAGCAGCAGCGACAGGCGCGCCGTGTCTATCCGTATTCCCCTGCTTTCCGCCACGTCGATCATGTTGAGCGCGATCACCAGCGGCACGCGCATTTCCATCAGCTGCACCGCCAGGTACAGGTTGCGCTCGAGATTGGACGCATCCACCACGTCCACCACCAGGGCCGGCTGCTCGTCGATGATGAAATCACGCGCCACCCGCTCCTCCAGCGAATAGGCCGTAAGCGAGTAGGTGCCGGGCAGGTCCACCACGGGGATGCGCCGGTCACCATGGCGCACCACCCCCTCCTTGTGCTCCACCGTCACACCGGGATAATTGCCGACCTGCTGCGATGCGCCCGTAAGCCGGTTGAAAAGGCTGGTCTTGCCCGCATTGGGATTGCCCGCAATGGCGATTACCTGCTTTCGGACGGGCACCGCGGGGGACCCGGCATCCGGCAGGTGCGAGGCGGTCATGCCTCCACCGGCTCCACTTCAATTTCGCGCGCCTCATTCATGCGCAGCGCAAGCCGGTAACTGAGAATCGCGATTTCCACCGGATCGCCCATCGGCGCATGCCGTTCCACCCGCACCACCGCCCCCCGGGTAATGCCCATGTCCAGCAGGCGCTGGCGTATACCCTTGGCTCCGGTGTTGCGAATGCGCACAATTCGGGCGCTTTGCCCGCTCACCAGGTCAAAGAGCGTAAGCACGGCGGTCTTCATGGCTTTCCCTCCGGCCGGACGGCGCAGCATCCCTGGGGTGTGTGGCCGGGGCAACCCTCACAAGAACCGCAATCCGGTTCCTGCGCGCGCAGGGACCGCAGAACATACCTTGCCACCACCGTAATGGCTGCGGCGACCAAGGCTGCGGTTAAGAGGGCCTCGATGACATTCATATGTGCACCTATTCGGATTACGCATGTATGCAACCACGCGTTCATTATACTAAACAAAATTATAGCGCCAATGATTGCTGCCTGTCAAAAAACATGGGTAAAAAAAAGGAGTGAAAAAACGCGGGCGCGTGAGGAGGGAGATGGTGTCGAAGAGCCAAGAATGCCCGTTTACCAGTCGGCGTCTTCCGGAAAACAGTTGACAAACTTCACGCTGCTGCGCGGCTCAGCCATCATGTCGGCGACGGTGTCGCGCCACAGGGCGTAGTGGGCGGTTTCTTTGTGCGCAGCGGGGGCGTCGGCCGTGCGGTACGCCTCAACAAGAACAAAATGGGTGGGATCGGCCGTGTCCTGCACGACGTCAAACCGGGCAATGCCCGGTTCCTTGACGCTTTCACGGGCATTGGCGATGGAAGCATCGCGGAATGCGTCAACACATTCCGGCTTTACGCAAACCCTCACATGAACCACCAGCATCACCTGTTCTCCCGGCAGACCGATCAGGACCCTGCGGCCGCAGCGCTGTGAGAGTGGGTCACAAACCTGTCTATGACCTCCCCGTCCTCGGGCCGCAACCGGGTGAACAGAATGGCCACCTTGAAGTGATCGTCTCCGCGATCATCGGGTTCACACCGCACGACAACACCCTCGGCGTCGATGCGGTGGGTGAAGGGCTTGGGCAGTTCCAGCGCAATGCCGATCTTGGTCATCAGCGGCACGGGCCGGACGGTGTGGCAAAGGGCGCCGACGGCGCTGATGTTGTCCACATGATTCAGCAGGCCCGGCCCCGCCTCCTCCTGGATGACGCTGACCCCGCGCCTGGACCGCGGGTACCGCCTTCTTTCGTCCACTGATTCGCCGCGCATATGAAAAGCCCTCATGGCGTCTGGTCAAACCCGTGCCGTTTCCGCATACAGCGGAACCGACCGCAACCATAATCATAGCCTGAGTGGCAACAGTATTCAATGGCGGCCCGGGGCACTGGAACCGGTACGAAAGAAAAGACGTGGAAGCGGCAGGATGCCGCATCTGCCTTATGGCCTGTCAGTACAGGCGCTCGATGTCGGCGGGCGACTCCGGAGCGGTAGACGGGCCGAAACCCATTTCAGTCTCCTCCTTGCCCGACTCATACTCTTCGATCGAAATGCTGCCGACAACGGTGACGCGCAGGCGCGTCGCCATGCTGATAAAGCTCACGCCGGTGCCGTTGGCGAGCACTTCGGGGACGTTATCGGCTTTCCACTTCTTGGCCGGGCGTCCGCCCGACCACATGGTCACAACGTAGACGGTTTTCATTCTGCTTTCACCCCATGATTGCGCGCGGTCATTGTTGCAGGTAGGGCAGCGCGGCTTCCACCACGGTGTCTGCGGTGATCCGGGTCATGCAGCGGTGGTCGGTCGTGCAAACGGGTTTCTGGCAGGGCCCGCAGTCCACGTCGACGCGGAGCAGGCGCCCCTTTTCCCAGGGGCTGTCGGTGTAACGGGGCGAGGTGGGGCCCATGATGCAGACAACCGGCTTGCCGAAGGCGATGGCGATATGCCGCGGGCCGCTGTCGTTGCCGACCAGCAGGTCGGCTTCGGCAAGAACCGCCTTGAGCCGGGCGATGCCGCCGCCGGGAAATTCCAGCAGGGGAGACTTTGCCGCCGCGAGCACTGCCGCGCGCGTATCCGTCTCGCCGGGACCGGTCAGCAGCACGCAGCGCGCGCCGCGCTGCGCGGCAAGGGCGTCGGCCACCGCGGCAAAGCGTTCCGCAGGCCAGCGTTTGGCGGGGCCGAAGGCCGCGCCGGGCGCGAGTGCCACGAGCGGACCCTCC
>CAIJOU010000003.1 GCA_903822375.1 Candidatus Hydrogenedentota bacterium | reverse complement strand
GCGCGTTCGGCATGCTCAGCGTCTGTTTCTTTTCTATATTCTCGTAGACCCATCCCAGCAACCGCACCGCCTTGTCCCAGTCGTCCTGGGCGTCTCCGGTGACTTCCGCTGCCAGGGCCTTTATCTTGGCATGGTCCGAGGTGATGAACGCGTCGCTGGCCAGGTACTTCTGCACGTCAGAAGCGGTAAGGGGCTCCGCCTCCTGTGCGCGCTTGGCCGGGTCAGGTTCGATGATGGTCCACACGTCGTCCTCGCGCCGCTGCACGGGCGTGTTGGGCGGCATGCGGTCCTCGGGAACGCCGGAGAAACGCACGCGCATGCGCCGCGCGTCGGGGGATGATGAAACGCCGGTTGGTTTGATGGAAACCGTGCGCAGCAGGTCGGCCCCCTCGCCCGGCGGTAGCGGGGCGACGGCCTCCTCGGCGGTAATCTTTTGCACCGTGATGCCCAGGGGCGTCTCGGCGCGGACAACCTCCTGTTCCTTGGTCACCCAAGCCTTGGTGGTCATGCCGCCGATGGTGGTGGCCATGACGATGGTATCCACGGCCTTGCCGCCCACCGCGATGGTTTGCAGTTCCAGCGCTTTAATCTCCGCCGGGGCCACGCCCATCGTGGACGGGTCGAAGGTGTCGATGGTGGCCGACTGGCCCGGTTCGAGCACGGGCATGGACAGCGAACCCAGCCCCATGCCGCCGCCGAGCAGCAGTTCATGGCGCACCGGTATTTTGAGCGGATAGCTGTCCTCGCCGGTGTGGACGCGGGCCTCCAGAGTGTCATTGGCGACGTTGCCCTCGATGCGCATTTCATTGTCGCCCGAGCGGAGGGTAAAGTCGAAATCACGCAGTCCGTAGAAGCCCGACTGCCAGGCGTGTCCGTTGAGGCTGAGGTTGGCGGACTGGCCGAAGAGCGGCATGGTCATTCGGGCCAGCACATCCAGGCGGAAACCGGCGTCGTCGGCGCGGGTGTCAGGACTCGTGGTCCAGTGCACGAAACCGACCCGTTTTTCACCGAAGAAGAGGCCCATCCAGACATTTTCAGGACGGGTGACGCGGTTGGCGTCCATGCGCGGCCGGAGCGCCGGAACCACGACCTCCCGATACAACAGTGCTCCCATCATCACCAGCCAGAAGAGGATGATGGCGGCTGGAACTACTAGTTTAGCCTTCCGCAGCACTTCTTGTATTTCTTGCCGCTTCCGCAGGGGCACGGATCGTTGGGGCCGGCCTTTTCGGCGACACGTATGGGCTGGTGTTTGGGCTTCTCCTCCGCCACGGCGCGGGCCGAGCCGCCGCCCTCGTCAAAGCCGCGGCTGGCCTGACCGCCGAGCACGAAGCGGCTCGTGTCAAAGGAGGAGAAACTGCTGTCCGCCTCCTTGTCGGCCGCCGCGTAACTGTATTCCTGGAGGTCCTCAAGCGGGTTGACGCGCTGCGCCACAGTGGGTCCGGAACGGCGCGCGGCGGGGTCGGTGTAGCGGAACAGGAGTTGGGTTACCGTTTCCTCAATGTTCTGAATCATGGTCTCAAACATTTCGAAGCCCTCCTGCTTGTACTCAAGCAGGGGGTCGCGCTG
The DNA here is from genome assembly GCA_903822375.1 of Candidatus Hydrogenedentota bacterium. Classification (GTDB taxonomy): domain Bacteria; phylum Hydrogenedentota; class Hydrogenedentia; order Hydrogenedentales; family CAITNO01; genus CAITNO01. Next base: position 895 of record CAIJOU010000003.1, on the reverse strand, counting down.
GCCGAAGGCGCGCAGGCGCACCGACTCGCGCAGGTAGTCCATCTGGTACAGGTGGTCGATCCACTTGTCGTCCACGATTTTGAGCAGCACGCCCAGTTCGAGGCCCTGCGTGCGGCGGCGAGCAATCTTGGCAAAGTCGATGTGGCTGTCGTCGCCGCCGACCTGTTCACGGTAGGACTTGCGGATCTCCTCCGCAAGCGCCGCTTCGCGGCGCCGGTATTCCGCAACGGCCTGCTCGCACAGGCTTTCCAGCAGATCCCTCGGCGCCTCGCCCTCCTCGGGCTCGAACTTGAAGTCGAAGTCAAAGTGGCCGCGCAGTTTGCGCGCCATGGAGTCGATGTCCCAGTCCTCGGGAAGCTTGTCCTTGGGCGCGTATTCGTCCATCACGTCCGTGATGATGTTCCCGAACATTTCCTCGAGCCGGGCCGTGATGTCGTGGTCCTGAAGCACATCGCGGCGCATGGCGTAGATGTACTTGCGCTGCTTGTCCATGACCAGATCATAGTCGAGCAGATGCTTGCGGATTTCGAAGTTGTGCTCCTCCACCTGGCGCTGGGCGCGCTCGATGGAGCGGGAAACCATGCGCTGGCTCAGCGGCTCGTCGTCAATCTCCTGGCTGCCGAAGAAGTCGAGCATGCGCTTGACGCGGTCGCCGCCGAAGAGGCGCGCCACCTCATCCTCCAGGCTGACGTAGAAGCGGGTGGTGCCCGGGTCGCCCTGGCGGCCGCAACGGCCGCGCAACTGGTTGTCGATGCGGCGCGACTCGTGGCGCTCGGTTCCGAAGATGCACAAACCGCCCAGTTCGCGCACGCCCTCGGCGAGTTTGATGTCCGTGCCGCGGCCGGCCATGTTGGTGGCGATGGTGATGGCGGCGCGTTTGCCCGCATTGGCCACG
>CAIJOU010000002.1 GCA_903822375.1 Candidatus Hydrogenedentota bacterium | reverse complement strand
CTACCTGAGGGCATGTCCAACTGCAGACAACGTGTGCCGGGAGCAAGAATCTCTCACCCCCTTTAAGTATGGGGCAATTGGCAATTCAGGGACAGACTACGAATTAAACAGCGAGAGGAACGCGGAGTCGCGGAGAGAACGGAGCGTTACCGGTTAACGCTTGGCGGGCGACGGTTTATGGGATGGACTCCGTGTGGTTTGAAAGTTGAATCGGATTGGGATCTGGACGGGCACCATGCGGCGCGACACTGCCAATGGGGACTTCCAGATGAAGTTCTCCTACCGGGACACGAGCGGCATCCCCGGGCCGGAGACGCAGATACGCTACCGCTACGCCGACGCCAACACCCTCGGGCTGCTGCGCATATTCCCGACTGCGTTCCGCGTGGAACCATCTATCCCAAAGACGCCAAAGTCGGGTGGAATTTGTGGGTGAGCACAGAGATCACAGATGATTAAGAAGCACTGCGAATCGGACCTAATGATTGCATGCTTGACGGGCAAGCGTGATCTTCTCGTGGCGTGCTTGGCACAGGGTATGAAGGTGAACAAGCGGTTGCCGAACGGCCTGACACCGATTGTCGTCTGCTGCCAGAACAGGTTCTCGGAAGCGATACAGGTGCTTTGTGAGAAGGGTGCTTCGCTCGGCAAAACAGGGACAGACTACGAATTAGGGTGACCTCCTGCTCAGTTTTTGCTATCCTGTTGTCATGAGTCGTGTGGGACGTGTTGTCATAGCGGGGTTTCCCCATCACATCACGCAGCGGGGGAATCGTCGGGCGGATGTGTTTTTGTCCGATGCGGACCGGCAGGCCTATCTCGGGTTTGTGGAGAAATACGCGGAGCGGCATGGTCTGGCGGTATGGGCGTACTGCCTCATGAGCAATCATGTTCACATCGTCGCCGTGCCGATGCGCGAAGAGTCGCTGGGCCTGGCGTTGCGCGATGCACACACGGTGTACGCCATGCGGTTCAACACCTGCACCAAGACGACCGGCCATGTTTGGCAGGGGCGCTTTTATTCCTGCCCGCTCGACGAGGCGCACCTGTGGGCGGCGGTGCGGTATGTGGAGCGCAACCCGGTTCGGGCCAGACTGGCGGCGCGGGCGGAGGACTATCCGTGGTCCAGCGCGCGGGCGCATTGCGGACTGGCGCGGGACACGTTGCTTTCGGGCGAGTTTCCGCCACCGGGCGTGGTGGAGGATTGGACTGCGTGGCTGACGCATGAAGATGACCCGGAGACCATCGACCGGATCCGACAGCAGACGAATACGGGCCGTCCCTGCGGTTCGAATGCGTTTGTTGAGCGCTTGGAGGGACTTCTTGACAGGGTACTGCGCCCCGGTCGGCGCGGCCGCAAGGCGGGGGGCGCAAAGCCGTTGGAGGGAGAGCATGGAGGCGATAGAAATTCGTAGTCTGTCCCGAATGGCACTAAGTTAAGAAGCTTTTGCATATCGGCTTCTATGGGGATACTCTTTAAACTCCCGCCTGGGCTTGTTCAATAGCTGGTAATTCTTTGGGCGTCGCTTTCGGGCTCTTGGTTCGGATCTGTTCGGCCTGAATGGGAGCGGGGCTCGTGCGATGGCCTTGAGCATCGCATCCAGTGTGCCTTGCCTTTCATCGTCTGGAACAATGGCAAGGACGGGTGCCCATTCGCGCATTGCCTGGCAGGTTCCCTTGAAGCTGATCCGGGCGATGTCGCGCCCTTCGGCGACGGCGGCTTGGAGCATGGTGGCGCGGATGAGGTTGTAAGCGATGACGTGCATGATGAGCTCCTTTTCGATCATTTCGGGGGTCTGGCAGCGCAGGATGTCCATCCCGAGGGATATCTTGATGTCCCTGAAGTAGAGTTCGACGGCCCATCGGCGGCGGTATAGGTCGGCGAAGTGGCTGGCGGGGAACTTCCTGGGGTCCAACAGGGTCGTGGCGACCGTGATGCGGGATGTGCGGAACCCTTTAATGTCCACGCTGAAGGTGATGTGACGCACCCGAACCACGCTGGGGATGGCGGCCCACCGTTTCGGCGCGAGCCACCGGGGGCGGACTTTGGATTTTGTCCATTCCACAAGCGTGTCTCCCCGTCCCAGTTTATTGACCATGCGCACCCCCGCCGCGCGCCGCTGGTGTAGGCGCATGACAAGGTCAACCCCCCGCTGCAGCAGAAGGTGATAATCGGCGAGGCTGCAGAATCCGCGGTCCGCCAAAAGCACGTCTCCCGCCTCCAGCGCGCCCCACAACAGCCGGAACAGGGTTCTTTCCGCAACCTTCCGGGAGCCCTTCGAGTATTGCAGCAGCACGCCCGTGGCCAGTGAAAAGAGCGCGACGACGCGCATTTCCGGGAATCCGCAGCCCTTCTTTCTCCCCTTCGACTGGGGGTACTCCTTCTGGTTTTCCGGGGTGTCAGGCATCGACAGGCCCGACCCGTCCACCACCTTCACGGGCCGCCCGTGCCACCGCCAGGGGAGCGACGCGGAAGCCTCAACCTTCCCCGCCACCTTGCCCTGCGCCCTCCGCAGTCTGTCGACGGGCAGTCTTTGGCGCGCGCTGCAGTAGGCGCACGTGTTGGACGAGGCCTCCCGGCCCCCTGAAAACGCCAGCCATGCCAGGAATTTCTGCACCGCCTCGCGGCACGAGCCGTCTGCTGACAGCACCTGGGCGAGAAACAGCCAGAACACGCGGGGCGGGGTAAACAGCCGCCTGCGATCCGGGGGGGCGAACAGCGCGTCCGCATCCAACCACGGCCCGAACACCCCCGCATACTCCTCGACGCCCTTGCCGGCCAGCGCCCGTGCGCCCGCCGCCAGTCTTCCGCTTTTCATGCCCATGCCCGTCTCCTTGATCGGCATTAAACAAGTATATATACTTGTTGCATGCTGGCATGGCATAATGCAAGCAGAATGTCGGAGAACGCCACGTGGAAGACAAACTCGACCCGAAAAGGCTAAAGGAACGGCTCCAGCGTCTGGCGACGCGGTTCGCCGGGCTCGGTCCCATCGTGCAGGGCACTATCACCGAGCGGACCATAACCAGGGAGGACCCAACGCGCCCCGGCAAGGCAAAGACCATCGGCCCCTATTACCAATGGACCTTCAAGCGCAACGCGAAGACGGTCACTGTAAACCTGTCCGCACATCAGCGTAAGCAGTTCCAGAAAGCAATTGACAATAACCGTAAAGCCGAGGACCTGCTGGCTCAAATGCGTGAACTCTCCCTCGAGTTCCTCAATGCGGCGACACAGGGAGTTGCCAAGCGCAACAGAAACAAATAGAATCACTTACACCTTAAGTTAGTGCCATTCT
>CAIJOU010000001.1 GCA_903822375.1 Candidatus Hydrogenedentota bacterium | reverse complement strand
GGGGTTGCCCCCTGAGATTATCCTTTTGAGGGGATGTTGTGCGGTCTGAGTTGGACGGCTTAATGCAGCAAGCGGAGAAAGGCATGGAAGGCAAGTTCATAGCCGGGGATGGGGAGACCGGCGCGTGAGAACTGTACCCCGCGAAATCCGCCTCTATTGCCTCTGCGGACTGAAGATGCGCATTACCGCCGACATGTACGGCAAGCCGGGCAAATGCATCTCCTGCCGGCAGCGGTTTTGGGTGCCCACGCCGGAGGAACTGCCGGAAGACGACAACATTCTGCGCTTGGTGAACCATCCCGAACTGCTGCGGCGCGCGGGGGACCGGGTCCGTAAGGACGCCCATGGTCCAGGCAAAGACGTCCCAAGCGCACCAGGCTTTCAATACCCTGAAGTGATGCCGGAGATGGCATCCAAGGACTCCGTAAGCGGTTCGGGGAGCCTGGCCCGCCTTTCAGCGGAAGACAGACTGGCCGCAGGAAGCGGCGACGCGGTGTCCGCCGCCGAAGCAGAGGAACCCACCGCTCCCCTGGATGACTTGGAGCCGCTGCGCCAGATTCTGGCCTACCGCTATCTTATGGAATGCCAAGCACAGGACGCTGCGGCGAAAAAGACGAACAACAGCGTCGACACCGACACCCGCCTCGCCTACCGCCGGGTAATTGAGCGCGCCCGAAACAAGGTCGAGCAGCGCCTGCGCGAACTGCTCTTTGACACCGGCCGGCGTCTTGTGGAGGTATTTGGGGAAATTGCCCAGACGACGCTTCGATTCCGCGTGGGCGAAATCGGCCCGGACGCCTATTTCGAGGCCGTCGGAAAACTGCGGCAGCGCCGGGAATGGCTGGACCGGCAGCGGGTCAACATGAAGAACTGGCTCCGCACGGAGGATGTGTATCTGCTGGGGGGGCCGGAAGGCGTGACCCTTGAGGACATGAACCTCAACCGGGTCGAGGTGTTTCTTCCGGCGGAGGACCAAGAAGACCGCCCGCTGCTGAAGAAGTACATCGACGAGATGCGCGAGGCCTTCGACGCGCGCTCCGTGGCGGAACGGCGGCGGAGCGAGTGGCGCCGCATGGTGCGCGAAGGCGAAATGCATGCGGAAGCGCTTCGGGAGGGGCCGCTGCAGGCCGCCGCGGACACGCAGCGCGCCCGGGCGCGCATTGTGCATTGCCGGGTGCGCCTGCGCCAGGTTGTACGGGACTGCGACACCGACCTCAGCGCCCTTCAGGCCTACCGACAGCTGCTTGCCAAAGGCGCGCTGCCCCGGAGCCGGGGCGAAGTGACACAGGAGGAGGTCCTGAACGAGGCGCGCATGGTTTCCCGGGCGCTGGCCGACCTGCGTCTGTGGCGTAACTGGGCCTACAATGCGACCAACGCCGAGGAGCCGGGCGATTTGCCGCTCAGTCCGCCCACTCTTTTCCGCCGTCTCGCCGAGCCCAATGAGCTGCGCCGCTTCGCGCTGGAGTCGGTGCCCGCCTACGCCGCCGCGCTCTGCCTGATGCTGCTTGCGCTGATGCCTCTGGCCATGGCCCGGGCGGGATTCCTGGCCGGCATGATGTTTATGGTGATTGTTCCGGCGTCCAGCAGCCGCCTGCGGCGCGGCGCCATCTACGTTGCCGTGTGGGTCATAGAAACATTCCTCATGGGCCTTGCCTGCCACCTTTCCGAGGCAGATCCCGCCGCCCGAAGCTACCTGTCCAACCCCGTTCATCTGGCCGTAATGGTTGCGGCCGCACTGGGTGCCTGGACAGCCATGGGCGTCTGCGCCACGCTGGTTCTGCGCAAGGCCGCAGGAGGCTATGTCTGGGTCCCCCCGGCGGCAGGGGCGGCGGGGATACTGCTGTTCTTGGCCGCAGTCTTCCTCGGTTCCAGCCCCGCGCCTTCGCCGCAGCCCGCGTCCACGCCCGCGATCACCGCCGTGACGCCCCCACCGGCGGCGGGAACGTCGGCGGAAAATGTCACCAAGACGGGCAATCCGGTTCCGACGGCGCCCCCCCCGTTGCCGCCGGTTGCGGTTGCTCCAAAACCGGCGCCCGCCACGAGTGCGTCGCCCGCCATTGTGCCGGTAAAAACGGTCATGCCCACGGCAACCCCCGTGTCGCCCCTGCCCTCGGCCACAGCGGCTTTGCCCCCGACCGCGGCTACCCCGCCAAGGAACAGCCCGGAAAGCGCCACACCGCAAGAAGTAGCGGCTCCACCCGGCGCGGACGCCGCCCAGTCGTCCGCTGACGCAACGACCGCCGCATCGGCGCCAATCGCAACAACCGTGGAACTGCGGGGAGTAATGCAGAAAGAGGGCGACCCGCCCCGCTTCCGCATTGTGCTCAATGCGCCCGGCGGACGAAACCGCACGATGGACATCATGCTTGGGGAGACTGTCTACGGTCCGTGGATAGCCCTCGAATACAGTGCGACCTCGAAGAAACTTACCCTGTCCAACACAAAGCGGATGGTTGTACTCGATACGGGCCAAAAGGTCGAACTGTCCGAATAGCCTTTCCCTCCGCACCCAAACGCTTTGGACGGCTGGCGTGCCACAACGGCTGTGCCGGGTTTCCGGGGCTGTTGCATCCATTCGCCTTCGTTCTGGAAATACGCCCATCCGTGCGCGTGTTTCACTCTCCGTACGTGTGAAATGACGCGACTCCGAGGAGTCGAAACGAAACGGAGGCAAGGAACATGAAAAGCAATCTGGCCAAAGGGTTTGCCTTTGCCATGCTGGCAACGGTGGCGGGGGCAGGCCATTTCTGGGTGCAGTCCGCGAACAACCAGGCGCTCGCCGACACGACTGTCGGCAAGGCCATGCCCGCTTTTGAACTCAGCGACATCGACGGCGCGAAGCACACCCTTGCCGACTATGCGGGCAAGATCGTGGTGGTCGAGTTCGGCAACATCGGCTGCCCCTATTCGCGCGGCACGGACCCCGACCTCATCACCCTCGCACAGACCTATGCGCCCAAGGGGGTTGTGGTGCTGGGGATAGATTCGAACGCGACCAACTCACCGGCGGACATCAAGAAGTACGCGACGGAGAAAGGCAAGAGCTATCCCATCCTGAAGGACACTGAAAACAAGTACGCCGACATGGTGGGCGCAAAGACCACACCGGAAGTCTACGTCATTGACAAAGACGGCAAACTGGCCTATCACGGGGCCTTCGATGACCGCGCCCAGCCCGACAAGAAGGGCAAGACCCCCTATGTTGAGAACGCCGTAAAAGCGCTGCTGGATGGCAAGGCCGTGGAGACGAAGGAAGTGAAATCGTGGGGTTGCGGCATCAAGCGCGTGACGAAATGAACAGGCGGGCTGACTCGCGCGGAAGCGCGCCGTTAATGCGGCGCGCATGCGGCATGGCTCTGGCAGGGATTGTATTACTGATTGCCGGATGCGGCAAGGTGCCGGAGGCAAAGGAGGCCACGGCAGCCTCTAACCCGGTGACCATAACCACTGTGGACGCGGCCAAAATGGGTGAAAGCATCAAGGCGGCGCGCGGCACGGTGGTGGTGGTGAACCTGTGGGCCACCTGGTGCCCGCCGTGCGTGGCGGAGATGCCGGAATTGGTGCGGTTCTACAATGGGACCAAACGTGCCGACGTGACCTTCGTCAGCGTGAGCGCCAACGCGCCGGAAACGATTGCCGGCGAGGTCAAGCCGTTCGTCGAAAAGAACAAACTGCCCTTCCCCGTGTCTGTGCTGTCCAAGGCGGACCCCGAGTCCCTTGGCAAGGCCACCGGGGCTGAAGTCAGTGGGGCGATTCCCCTGACCCTCGTCTATGACCGCACGGGAAAACTCCAAAAGACGTTGGAGGAATCGGTGACCTTTGACAGCCTTATGGCGCTGGTCAAGCCACTGATCTGACCCGTCATAGCGAACCCCAGACCGCCTGTGGCGGCGATTCGTCACATAAAGAAGAGATTGAACTTTGCGCTTCTTCGTGGCACCCCCAGGCCCGAACACAGTTCGTGCCTGAGTGTGATCCCCGCCGAACCGGCACCCATTCCGGAAGAGCACCCCCAAACCGCGCCTTCACGCGTTGCGGCGTGGTCTGAGGGTGCCACAAGAGACTCTGCTGAACGCTTTTCAG